>JANODG010000178.1:0-12306 GCA_031412575.1 Bdellovibrionales bacterium | reverse complement strand
CCAGGGGCTGTCTGACTCATATTGCCAGCTACAGCTGGAGTTACATTTGTTTTCGGAAAGTAACTCCCTTTAGTATACGAGCGCATAGCTTCGTAATGCAATTCACCTGTTAAATCATAAGTTGTTCTATCAACTGGACCTTCACCAGGATTTGCAGGGCCGCCGCCACCGCCAGGAGGATTTGGATTAAAACCACCACCAGGACCACCGCTCGAAGCATTCGCTTTTAAAACAATTAAGTCTAACACGTTTATTTTGTGATTTAATTTAGCTAAGGACTGTTGATTGGATAAACATATTTTATGTCCTCCAGTATGATCCGGGTCGAAACAATTATTACCATCTAAGCCAACGCCGCAAAGTTTAAAATTGTTTGGAGTCAACGCGATCTGTAAGCTATTACCTGGACATCCATTCAGCTGCTGTCCTAAGTCGTAGGCGATTCTAATCAATGGCGAAATGGCTAAGGAAAGCTCTACTTTCTCGTACATTTCGCGGTTGAGCACGTCGGATTTAACCTTCAATTCATGAACACTGTTAATATTAGTAAGAATTAGTGCATTCATAACAAAAATTCCCATTACGAATAATATTTGCATATGTCCCTCTTTGTAACCCGACCTATCGATCGGATATAACATTATCGTCCTATTTGATTTCGAACGTGAAAGTTAAGGCTTTTATTTGTCTCAATTTGATAGAAAAATAGTTTATTCTGTTGTTTTATTTCAATGGTGGTATCTGGACCTTAGGCTCGTATTGTGAACGATTTAAAGGACAGAATAGTTACAAAAGTGTTTCTAAGTTTAGATTATTGTCTTGGTTTGAGAAATAATAGAGGAGTTTCTTTATTTAAAGCAATCATCAAATAATCTTTATATACGCCTACTTGATTTGAAAGACCTTCTTGAAATACATATTTTTTCAAAATTTTAAAGTTATCGAAATCATAAATACATAAATCTAGTTTATTGCATGGGGTCGCCACAAATTTTCTGTTTTTATATTTAAGAATTACGGGGCTGGCTTTTTTTGACTCTTTGCTCATTTCCGATTTGTGCATTGAAAGTTGCTTCCCATTTTTAAGATCGACCTTGTGCACTCCCGTTAGATCATTAATAAAGCCTATTGATGTCTCTTCATCAATGGCAACGCTACTTTGATTAAACTTACTTAGCCTGTATTTCCAATTGATCGAGCCATTAATTTTTTTTAAAGAATATAAGTGACCGTCCCAAGAACTGATATATATATTGTTTTTGTCTAAAGCGGGGGTAGATTTTACGGGCTCAACAAATCTAATAGTCCAATTGATCTTACCAGTAGCTTTAGACATAGACTGAAATTTACCGTTATTGTCGCCAAAGTATAAAAAATTGTCATCGACTGCAGGAGATGAATGGCTATGGTTTCCTAAAGCTTGGCTAGACCAGATCAGTTCAGTTTTTAAAAGATCAATTTTTCCTATGTAACCATTGGGATGCAATGTTTCCACATTAAAATATAAGTAATGTGAATCCAACCAAGGTGTTGCACCAAAAGAATTTCCAAATTGGCCCATCCAAATAATTTTTTTAGCATTTAAATTCAGTAAATACAGACGTCCTGAATACTCGCCAATGATTGCATAGTTGTTAAAAATAATAGGCGTTCCGTGAAACCCTAGATTTGAATTGTAAAGCTTCAAAGTCCAAAATGGTTTTTCATTCTTAAAAACTTGCACAAGGCCTTGATCCCCAGCAGAAACTATAAACTCTCCGCTACTTACAGGCGTCGATTTGCTGGCGCCATGTCCGCCATGATTTACAATCACATCGTTAAGCTCTGTGATGTCTAAGTTTAATGGATCGAAATTAATCTCGTAAAACCCGGTTCTTTCGCGGTCGTTTCGATATTGTACGTAAGGTTCTATAAACGCATTCTTAAGATCATTATCCCCATTCATTATGAAAAAATTAGGTTTATAAAAAATGAATCTATTGCTGCTACCAGCACCAAAATTGTAAAGTTCAGGATTATAGTAGTAAAGAACACAAAGCGTGATGAACAAACTCGAAAGAATATAGAAGTAAAAAAATTTAAATCTCTTCACAAACATTTTTATAGTTCCTTACAAGCGAGTAGTTTTTGTCGGTAGTTCTTGACGACTCTAGGTAGAACATAAACCTAGATTTTGGATTTTGAATGCAAAGTCTTTTTAAGAAAGACTCAAAAACCAAAGCGTCACAATGAATCCTTAAATAGGTGGCAAGCTTTGGTATGTTCAGTGCGACGATCGTTCCATCTGGCTTTTCTTCAATTAAACTGTGCTGGCAACGCAATTTCGCATCCAGCATGTTAAGCGACAAATATCTAACATTCCCATCCATAGCTTGATCTATAGGATAAAACTTGCTTGAGATGTTCCAAAAAATCATAAGAAGAATAAATAAGATTGGAGCTAAATTTTTTAAGTGTAAATTCGTAACAAATCTAATTTCGTTTTTTTGTTCCGTAAATTCTTGAAATATTATAGGTATTAAAAGTCCAGTCATGATGAGAGGGTAATAAAATCCCACAATTAAAATCGAATAGAGATGAAAAATTATAAGTTGCAGCAAGGTTATCCGTCTCAAAATTACATTTTTAGAAAGTAGGCCCCAAATCAAAATTAGCTCTAATGTAGGCACATAGGCTAAACTTAACGAATGCCAAAACCCTTTAATCAAATAGTGGCTGTAACTGACAAGTGAGGCCCCGGACATCCACTCGATGTTGAGTTTGATAAGTCCAGCAAAAACATACTGAAGCGCCAACGCAAGTCTGTAATAACTGTTTGAAGCGAAGGAAAGTATAGTAACAGCACAAAGGCTAAGATGCATTGTATGGTAATTGCCCATTAAATTGTATCGTGAAAGTAATAGGCAAAGTTTTAAAAATGTAAGAAAGAAAAATATTAGTAAATAAACTTTTTTTTTGTCTAAGACTACAACGATCAATCCCATGAAACTTAGTATGAGGTACAAAACAAAAACGCTCTGAACTAAAAATAAATTTTCAAAAACCACCTCATAGCAATTTTTAAAAACTGGATAGCAAGCTATTCTATAGTTTTCTGTCGAAAACTTCATCCAGTTTTTATCTTTAAACCAATATATCGCCGTGATTAAATGAGCGAATAATAGTCCGAAATATATCGACCTTTGCAGACTTTCTTTTGAAGAGAAGTTAAAAATTTGAAATTTCATAGCTTATTGTATTTTTGAATTGAACATTTGTAAGTTGGCATTTTTTGAGGTTAGTAAAGCTTAAGTCTGAATCTAAAAAAGTAACATCTGACAGTTTGCAGTTTTTGAATTTAGATCCTTGAAGAGTTGCACCTTTAAAAACAGTGGATTCGGCGTTAAAATTATCGAAAGTAACGCCTTCTGCTTTTAGTCCAATAATCTTAGAATTTTTAATTGAAAGATTTTCTATATTCTTTTTCTTTATGTAAAGTATGTAAACTTCAACAGATTCTAAAGATTGATTAGGCTCGGAAAGGGAAATTTTATCGTAGGACATATTTGGCTCAAGAGCAAAAATGTTGAATGTAAGGAAATAACTAAGGAAAAATAAAGCCATATCTAAATGATAAAATTAAACTGTAAATATGCAAGAGAAATAAAGGTTCCACTAGGCAAGATCAAGTGACTGGCTTTTTCTTTTTTTATTAAAATTTATTCTATTTAAACTGCAAGAAATTTCCAACCGATCTCGCGTCAGTGCTTCGATGAAAAATATATTTATCAGGATCTAAGTTTGCAAGACTAAGAATATTCAGCAATTCACTTACTGGTTCAACCACCAATAAAACATCCGTATAACCTAACCTCATTAGCGTCTTATAAACATTGTTTGATTTCAGAGGGTCAAGCATATGATGTCCTACAAGATAGAACTTATTTGATTTTGACAATTTGTCTAATCCTTCAAGCATGTAGTTGCCAGTAACCTTATTTTTTCTCAACAACCCATTGTAGGCCTCAAGTGTATTATTTTTTAAATAGTAATTTTTAAACTCTTCAGGGGTAAGCTTTTTGGGTTTCAAAGAAATAGAGTTTTTAAAGTGAACAAGATCGTATACATCCGGATCGGAAATATCGATAATCTTAAAACTTTGACTGTTAGATTTCAAGCTAGCTATGAACTGATCCGCAGTTGCGATTTTCGTTCTTTTAAAAATTTCTTGAACGTTTTTCTTGTATTTAGGGTCCACCCATTTAACTTCAGCATCATTAAACCAATAAACTTTACGAGCATTTTTTGTGAAGAGCTTGCTGATAAGATTGTAAGCTCTTAAAGTGTTCTTATAAGTCGAAAAAATGACAACTTCGTTATTTTGAGCGGGTGCCTGCGGATTGTATTCGAAGATTAAATCCATCAAATTGAATTTGTTTTCTTTGGGTAAAAAGTCATTCGGCACAACAGCCTTTGGAAAAAAGAAACCGTCTTGATCTGCAAATGAATAAAAATCAACGTTTGCTTTGTTATAAAATTGTATTAATTGTTTATAGTCGATGTTTTTTGCATTCCAGTGCAAATTTGCAAACAGGTAAGGATTCCAGTCCAGCTTGGATTGAGCGTTAATCAATTCACCTTGGAGGAATTGGATTTTGTTGTTCTTCTCATCCAAAAGTCTCGTGTTGTAAATTCCAAAAATGAAATCTGTAAAAACATAAGGGTTACTAAATTGTTTTATTGTTTTATGGTACAGAGGAAGCAACATTGAAGTCGACTTGGAATTCAGTGATATATCATTATAATATTCTTTAACATTATTTTTGATCTTGAATGTGCCTACTTCTCTGCCATCAAGACTTTGAACTTTGATATCTTTCGCAATATTGCAAAATGACCCTGGCAATGGAATGATTTTAACTCCACTTTGGCTGAAGTAAAAATGAAGCAATTCTTTTGGCCACTTAATTTCATTCAAGGTTTTACAATTTTGACCATAAGCTTCGTAAACGAAACTATTTAGAAACAAGAAGATAAAAAGATATATTTTACTAATCATAACTTTTGCCCCTTCGAAAACTTTGTAGCTCTTGATCGCCTTTTTAAAATTCATTTAGGCTTCTTCTTGAATAATAGATTAAGACACAAGGAGGCTTTATACAATATATTCAATAAGACCTTTTTTTGCCGATTTCAGTAGATTAGTAAAAGATGTTCTAGAGTCGTGAAAGTTACCATCGGCAACTGTTTATATTTTGAGGGTCCGGCACGAAACTGTACATATAGGTTTTATAAAAAAACCAACTTCTTTCAGGTCCTAGAAAATCTCTTATATTATTTTTATTTAGCTCAAAGGTGTTACCGCTTTGATCTTTTACACGAAGGAAGAAAGAGTCTAATTTTTTTAATTCTATAGTCCTATGAAACGCAAGATCAATACCTGATTTAGTGATCCAATCTAAAGGCTGTCGAACTTCGGCAAACATAGATTCGTCTGAGGCTTTTATAATTTGAAAAAGTTTATTCTCGTAACCAAATAAATCAAATTTGTTCATAAAAAAGTGATTATTGAAACCTCCTGCAAGCTTTAGATTTGAAAACATTGTGAAATTTCCCGCAGATCTATATCCAAAGTATATAGAAGTGCCGAAAAATATTAAAAAAGTTAAAGGTATGTATTTTAAAGCTTCTTCAAAATTAAATTTAAATCTTGAGAAATTGTTAAATGCTATTTTTCTAGGATTGGAGTTTAAAAGTAAATTGATGGTAACTATTATTAGAATTAAACCCTGCAGTGTTTGAAGTGTTTGTTTTTGCTCTGGAAAAATAAATGCACCGACTAAACACACAACAATTATGAAATAGGAGCTTAAAAAATGCATGTTTATTCCGCTTATCCACTCTTTAATATTTAGTTGTGCAATAGGAAAACCTAAGAACAGAATTGACATACCTAATGAAGAAAAATCTGAAAATCCTCCTAAGGCTAAGTATGAATGCAAAAATATAAGCAGATAAATTCCATAAGTTCTTAAATTTCGAAAAAGTAGCAGGGTCGGTGCTAACAGTTCAATTGAACCTACGATTTGTGGGGAAAGGATCTTAACGAAATATGGTAGATCATTTGCATTCACATTCGAAAAGAAACGGCTTAAGAGCTTAATATGATACCATGTGGTGCAAGACTTTTCTGGGTGATAAAAATCGAAATTCATTTTATGTAAAGCGGCGCTGTAATATAAAATCACCAGTGCGCCGAATAAATATCTTTTATTTTCAATTAAGTTTAATTCGATTTTTTTATGATTAATCAAATTTAATGAATAAATTAGCAAAATAAGGATCATAACGAACGTATTGAAGTTTGTATGATTTGCTCCGTAGGGCCAATTTGTAAGGGTATAGAAAAGAAGCCAACTTAAAAAAGTAATAAATAGAATATTTAAATGAACAAAATTTGTCCTAAATTTATTCGGTTGATGGGTCCTGATTCCATTAAAGGTCTTGATTCCTAAATAATGAAACAAGAATAAAAAGATACATATAATAAATTCGCTTTTTTGAAGTTGGAAGTATTCGAAATAATGATAAACTTGAGCTGTTACATAAGCCAAGATGAAACCTAAATCGTAAATATTAGACTTAAGTGAAGAATAATTTGTGTTTATCGATAATTTCAAAAATACACCTAGTTGAGTCTTCTTGCTAAGATTATGATATCATTTAAATAAACATCAAGTGGGTATTTATTCATGCATAAACGCCGACATCAGTTAGCACTCGTCACGCTTTTTTTGTTAGGAGTTTCTGGACCATTGTCCATGTTTATACATGATTACAATCCATTGTTTTTCATCTCGCCTGCGCCTAGTGTTTTCACGTACCAGAAAAAATATAAAAATCAGATTAGTTTCGTTAGACATTCTAATGCGGGGAGATATGACGAATTGGTCATGGATAGAGCGTTTTATAAAAAGTTAAAAGGTCCACATCGGTATAAGGTCATTTTTAATTCGGTGATGAAGCGGGGCGGTCGCCTTGTGAAATTGCCTCAGTACGAAAACTTCATTAAAAAATTTGTATGTGTTTACAGTGCCGATGCCCGGATTGGAAAAGTTGAAGTTTTTAATGGTAAAAAACAACTAAAGGTCTTTAGCTGTTATGAATAAAATCGAAATAGAAACTCAAATTTTAAAGCTCACACTAATCTTACTTTCTATGTATTACTTTATTTATTCAGTACTGGAGTTTCCATACATCTATGACATGTATTCTTGTCAACAGTTCAATCTGTGTCTTTATGACGAATTAAATTTAAGAAATTATCAAATTCTTTTCTTTCAACTTCTTAAGATTTTGTCAGCGCCACTTATACTTGTTTCATCTTTTCGAAAAATAGCAATTTTCAATATTTTAGCAATTAATATTATTTTTATGTTTGCCAATAAATTTTTACACTCGCCAGAGCAAGCCTACTTAAATTTTTTGTTGCTCATACTTTTGTGCATGAAACTACCAAGCACTTTGGATACGCCTTCCTCATGCTACACAACAAAATTTAAAACCGTCTATTTTCTGATATTTTATTTGGCTTACAGCTATTCAGGATTAACTAAATTTCAATCCGATGTTTGGATGAAAGGATTCTTTATGGATAACTTTTTGTCCTACAATCATCTTGTATACAACAATTTTTTTACAGAAAACTTAAGTGTAAAATTTAAAGTCGGACTAAGTTACTTCATCATATTTATCGAAATGTTTTCTTTTTTGTCTATTTTTAATCGGGTACTAGGACTATTTTTTTGGATCAATTTAACTTTAATCCAATTCGGTTTAATTCTTACAGTAGATCTGTGGCAAGTGAGTTTCGGGATGTTGATTTGCCACATTTTTGTGGCCGATGAATTAATTGTTAGGTATCTAAGTAAAAGAACAATAAAAGTTTAACATCACAAGATGAAAGAATTTAACTTCTACCTAATAGTAATCGTCGTCTTCATCATCTTCAAGACCGTCTGGATCTAAAGTGGTGTTTAGATCTTCGAACATATCCTCTTCGTCATCTTCATTTAAATCTTCTATGTCGGCAGTTTCAAAACTATTAGAGATGGTGCTTGAGTATTCAAATACATCTTCTTCATCCTCTTCAGATTCTTCTTTAGCTTTATTTTTGTTCTTTTCGACGATGAAAGGATTTATGGGCTCGATAAGTGCGTGATTTTTTTTATCAAAAAAATCTTCTAAATCAGGAGCTTTAGGTTTGTCATCTTCAGTTTGAGTTATGATTTGTTTTGCACTTTGGTTTTTAGCAGTGATGCCTTTTATGTCATTAATGATGCTTAGAGCTTCTTTACTTAAGGTTTTTTTTGGAGCTTTACCGGCATCTGTCTTTTTAGGTGCAGCAGTTGTTTTTGCCTTTACTGGTTTCGCTGTTTTTGCTTTCGCAACTTTAGCTACCTTTTTAGTTTTAGTTTTTTTAGTTTTTGAAACTACTTTTTTTGTAGGCGCTTTTTTGGCTTTAGCTTTTATCGGTTTTGATTTAACTACCTTTTTTTTTGTGGAATTTTTAATTTGTTTCGTAGCAGTCTTTTTCTTTTTAGCTTTGGCCATTTTGTGCTCCTGTTTCAATAAATTAGCAATTAGTCGTTTAAAAATCATTTTAAATACCTAATTGGCTAATAAGATCTAATACATACATTCTATTTTTAAATTGTGAACTCGCAACTAAATAACGACGGCAATCATCATTGGTCTATTATTTTTTTTAATATTTTTGAAAATTCAGCAGGATGGCTTTCCATAGGATGATGTGTGGCCTCGGGAATTTCTTGGAAATCGAGCTTTTGATTAGAACCAATGAAGTTTTCAAAGTTCGCCCTTTTAATCAAATGATCCTTGTTGCCCCAAATAAAATGAAAGTTCTCGACTTTAGTAGTGATGGTGTGATCTTTTTCCACCATCGGAATCAAATAGGTGTATTTCATGCAGGATTTAAAATGTTTTGTATGTCTGAATTTCGACATGATGATAAAAACTTGTTTTAAAGAAAAACCCTTTTTTGCCACCTTAAAATGAATCAAACAAATAATTAAGGGGTTCACAAAAAGATTTAATAAGGGTGCTAAAAAACTTAATTTATAAATCGGTAATAACAGTATTCGAGTATTAAAAGGCGATGCCACAACGATGCATTTTTTAAAAAAATCTGGATACTTATTTGTACTTAAGTAAGCCACTAAACCGCCCAAAGAACTTCCAACAAGGATTGGCTTGTCTAACTTCAACTGGACACAAAATTCATAAATAATGTCTTCTATGTTTGCGACAGGAGCTTCTAATTTAGGGCTTAAACTTTCACCGGTCTCGGGAAGATCGATAGAATAGTATTCCGTATCTTCATCTTTATGATTTAAAAATTTGTCCCAACAATGTAAGTTTGCAAACATCCCATGGATCAGAACAACTTTTTTACGTCCCTGGCCGGTTTTTTTGAAATGTATCTTATGTCCAAGAACAGTTATGAAATTGTGTTTCTCGATAAAAAATACGGCGATTAGTAAACCTAGCGAGTGCAAAAAAATGACAATCGAAAAAAACAAAACGAAATTTATCATATCAACTATTCTATTTCGATAAATCTACAAAACAACATTTCTCCTGACATACTGTACTTTTGTTCCTGCGTAGCTTTTAAATGTGGTGTGCAGATAAGGCCTAAGGTGCACTTGATTTGCTGGTTATCGAAATGACAGCAGTCTTCGCATGAATAAACTAAGTTTAATTTTAATAAATCTTCCGCTGAAACACGATCTGGTCGAATTGAGGATTTAATCATAAACCTTTTGTACCTCAAACTTGACAAAGATCAACCCGGCCACAGGTTTATATTAGCTTTAAAAGAGCACATTACAACAAGCCACTTTGGGAGGCTAGAATGGAGTTTAAACAAGACAAATTCACAACAAAAACCAGAGAAGCTTTTGCTTTAGCAGCACAATCCTCCGTTCAAGGAAATTCTTCCGAAATCAGCCTAAGTCATTTTTTACTTTCGCTCTCTACTCAAATCGACACCATTTGGACGCATATATTAAAGGAATATATTCCTGAACTTAAAATTAAATTAGAGCAAGAGATTTCGAAGGCACCGAAGTTAAGTTCGCCGCCAGAAAATATCAGAATCTCAAACGCGCTTTCTACGTTTATTTTATCCTCTCAGCAATTTCAGTCTTTACTGAAAGACGATTTTTTATCCACCGAACATTTCCTTCTGCAATCCTTTGAATCTATGAATGCCGCAGGTCAATTGTTAAAACGTAAGTTTAAAAATTTAGAGGAATTAAAGGCTCAAGTCATGAATTTAAGAAACGAAAAAAGCATCACATCTGATCAACCTGAAGATAGTATGCAAGTATTAGAAAAATATTGTAAGGACTTAACGGCTTTAGCTAACGATGGAAAACTTGATCCTGTGATCGGCCGAGATTCTGAAATACGTAGGGTCATTCAAATTTTATCACGTCGAACAAAAAACAATCCCGTTTTGATTGGCGAACCAGGCGTGGGTAAAACGGCTATTGCAGAAGGCTTAGCCTTAAGAATCATTAACGGAGATGTACCAGAGGGTCTTAAAAATAAAAAATTATTAAGTTTAGATATGGGGCTTCTAGTTGCAGGGGCCAAGTACCGCGGGGAGTTCGAAGAGCGATTAAAAAATGTAATCAAAGAAATTTCCGATTCCCACGGAAAAATCATTTTATTCATCGATGAAATTCATACCCTAGTGGGTGCTGGAAAATCTGAAGGCGCTATGGATGCGGGACAATTATTAAAGCCCGCACTTGCACGTGGTGAACTCAGATGTATTGGGGCAACTACCCTAGATGAATACCGAAAGTACATTGAAAAAGATAAAGCTTTAGAGCGAAGATTCCAATCCACATTGGTGGAAGAACCTTCCGTCGAAGATACCATCACTATTTTAAGAGGCTTAAAAGAAAAGTATGAAGTTCACCATGGTGTGAAGATAAAAGATTCAGCTTTAGTTGCAGCAGCAAAGTTAAGCGATCGTTACATCAGCTCTAGATTTTTACCTGACAAGGCGATTGATCTTATCGATGAAGCCGCCAGTCAGTTAAATATCGAAGTGCATAGTGTTCCTAAAGCTCTGGATGAACTTAACAGAAAAGTCACCCGCGTTCGAGTGGAGCTAAAAGCTTTAGAGCAAGAACAAGATGTCCTTTCGGTCAAAGAAAAATCCGAAGAGACTGAAAAGATTAAAATTCTCAAAGAAGAATTAAATATCTTATTACAAAAGCAAGAGACTTTAAGCTTAAAATGGAATTCTGAAAAAGAAAGTATTATTGCAGTTCAAGATTTAAAAGCAGAAATTGAATCTATAAATAACCAAATCCAAAAAGCTGAGCGGGATGTCAACTTGGAAGAAGCCGCTAAATTAAAATATGGAAAACTTCCTGAAAAGTTAAAACAACTTGAAATATTGGAAAGCAAGGATCGTCACGACAATGAGTTGCTAAAAGAGATTGTGGGCCCAGAAGAAATTGCGCAAGTCATTTCTCTTTGGACGAAAATTCCAGTTAGTAAACTTAATGAAGCCGAAGCCGAAAAGTATTTAAAAATTGATGAAGAGCTTAAGAAACGAGTTGTGGGACAAGATGAAGCATTAAGTGAAATTGCATTTGCCGTTCGTCGTTCGCGAGCTGAAATCTCTGACCCAAATCGACCGATTGGTTCTTTTTTGTTTTTAGGTCCAACAGGTGTAGGTAAAACTGAGACCGTAAAAGCTCTGGCCGAAAATTTATTTAATTCGGACTCTGAAATCATTCGAATAGATATGAGTGAATATATGGAAAAGCATTCTGTCTCAAGATTGATCGGGGCGCCTCCAGGGTATGTAGGGTTCGAAGAGGGTGGTCAACTGACGGAACAAGTTCGAAGAAAGCCGTTTAGTGTGATTCTTTTTGATGAAATTGAAAAAGCACATAAAGATGTTTTTAATATTTTTCTACAAATTTTTGATGAGGGTCGTTTGACAGATGGTCAAGGTAGAGTTGTGGATTTTAAAAACACAATTATGGTCATGACTTCAAATCTAGGTTCGGAGTTTCTATCTGATCCAACTTTGGACCAAAGTAAAAAAATAAAGAATGTCGAAGGAATTTTAAAATCTCATTTTAGGCCAGAATTTTTAAACCGCTTGGACAACATAATCTATTTCAATCCCTTATCGAAAAGTAATATTGAAGACATTGTTTCTGTGCAGATCATAAAACTGACTCAAAGATTAAAGGACAAAGGGATTGAACT
>JANODG010000177.1:0-2061 GCA_031412575.1 Bdellovibrionales bacterium | reverse complement strand
GTTGATGATGTGACTTCAGAATTAACTTCTGAATATTGGTTCTTGGAAAAAAGTTGGGACAAAGTTTTAAACAATTACGACATTAAAGCTATTCATAAAGAATTCATTCACTCGGCCCGTGCTAAGCAAAGTTTAGATTTTGCTCTTGGGAAATACAAAAACTTTTGTGAAGCCAATGGCCACGATCAAATTGCCAAAGAGATGAAAACTTACTGCGAAAAATTAATCCAAGATCACGCCATTCATAAAAGTGTATTGGGCAACGAACCTACAGGCCTTAAAAAATATTCCCAATATTTGCCTTGGGCCGTTATTAGTTTTTCAGCGGCCTTAATCGGTTTAGGTTTTAGCAACGAAGGCCTTTCGGATTTAGCTGGTTTTGGATTTGCTTTAATTTTCTTAACTGGGGCATTATCTTTACTCAAAGAGTCTGATCTTTGAAAAACCCCGATTTGAAAACCAACATTCCTGAGCCAAAAATTTACTTTGAGTCTAAAAGTAATTCGGATCAATACTTAATTCAACAAAAATGGTATACCCAATATCCTGACATTTTGTTTTCATTGATCGTGATAGGCTTGGGATTGATAAACATTATTTTCAAAAAGTTTATAATGCCTGCAAAAAAAGTTAAAATTAATAAATTTGGGACTATAAGTCCAATAAGAGATTTTTATTCAAGTCCTTACTTTGGAATTATATTAGTGATTTTGGGTTTAGTCCTGTTGATTTATAATCTGATTTATTTATACTTAAAATCTATTTAAGGTACTTCGGGAGTATCAACCTGCATCATCTTTAATAGACCATCACCCAAACCTTTAAAGGCTTGTAGGGAAGACTTTTGCTCTTTTGATTTATCAGACGAAAAAGTATTTTTAAGGTTATCCGTATTTGTAGCCATGACTCCTGTAGCGCTTAAGCCAGAGTCTAAGATAGACAAAGCTCTGTAAGAGTTCAATCGACGATTAAATCGCGTTTTACCTTTTAAGCTATCAATAATGTCACCAGTGTTTTTTAAGTATTTAGCGACTTGCACGGGTTTATAATCTTCGTGATGAGCTAACACTAAAGCTGCAACGCCACTGACGTATGCTGTGGCTTGTGACGTTCCTGTCATGAAGCCGTACTTGTTATCAGGTAAGGTTGAATAAATGTTATTGCCTGGCGCACCGATATCGACGGTCAATACTCCATAATTACTAGATGGCAAAACGCGAGTCTGACTATCAACAGCTGTGACTGAAATGATATTGTCTAAGCTGTAATCTGCTGGGTAATATTTGTTGATGTCGGAATTTGATCTTTCGTTTCCTGCGGCTGCGATAAATAAAATTCCTCTTTTACGAGCTTTTTCGATCGCTGCTTTTTCGTCTTCACTATACTCTAAACCGCCACCAGAATAGTTGATGATATGAGCGCCGTTGTCGATGGCGTAATGAATGGCTTTGATTGTGTTTTTTAAATTGTCTTCTCCATAACCTTTAGGATCATAGTATTTTAAAATCATAAGACTAACTTCAGGGGATACTCCGCTGATGCCTTTGCCGTTTCCACCAACAGCTCCTACGATCCCTGCGATGTGTGTGCCGTGACCATGGTTGTCTGATAGGTCGCCGTCGTTTCTTACGAAGTTCCAACCATAAACATCGTCGACAAATCCGTTTCCATCGTCGTCTTTTTTATTTGTAGACTTATCACGGCCTAAACTATCAAAACCTGTTTCGCCAGAATTAATCCAAAGATTATTTTTAAGATCTTCATGTTTAACATCAATACCTGTATCGATGATGGCCACTTTAATTTTTTTACTACCTTGAGAAATCTTCCAAGCTTTTCCGATTTGGTTTTGCACCAAACCCCATTTTTGATTCATGGCTGGATCATTTAAAAGAACACTCACGTCTTTCATAGCTAAGTCAGATACAATCGCTTTTGAAATTTTTGTGGACCTATTCGGAGTCATACTCAAAGATAAGCTTTTTTCAAAAGATAAAGGCTTATAGATTCGATCGGCCGTAAAATGTTCGGCCAAAAAGAATACAGAGAGTAAGGATATTG
>JANODG010000176.1:0-8660 GCA_031412575.1 Bdellovibrionales bacterium | reverse complement strand
TATAATTTTAAGCTTCGTACTTACACCCATTTTGCTATTCTTCACATTTCAAGTGCAGTCCAACAAAAAACCCATTCTTAGAGAGATTAAAGTTTATGACTATCAAAAAATTCCATGACTATTTTCAAAATCTCTACATCATGAATCCCCAGGGATTTCAAATCATTGGGGTGATTGTGCTTTCCTTCGTGACGCTAATTAGTTTTCACATCCTATTTGGAAACGATAAACAACTTTTAGACGCCCCTCAGGAATCAATAGAGGCCTCTACATTTATTCCTGAAGACCATAGTTTAATACCGGTGAGCTTAATTAACCAACGGTCCATCAGCTCTATGATCGAGAATTTTGGGTGGGTTGACCTCTATTCCGTAAACAAAACCGATTTAGGATATAAGAAAGGTTTAAAAATTGTGAAAAAAATTCGAATTCTGCGTGCGCCACTTGACCCTAACCAGTTTGGAATTATCGTCCCCAATGAGTTCGTAGATCCAATTTTAGAAAAAGGCCCCAAATACTTTGCGACACTTAATAAGAAGCAATTTTATAAAAGCGAATTAGTAATTGATAAACAAAGTAAAAAAAGAGTTCAATATGGTGATATGTTTTAAGTTCGTTTTAATTCTGAGTTTGATTTATAATCCTATCTTCGCGAGTAATAGTTTTGCGGCTTCTTCAAAAGTTCTCTTAAGGTCTACTGATGCCAATGAAGTTGAATATGCAAATTTCATTTCTAATAATATGGAATATGTAAAGCCTGATCCTATGACGTTATCAAAGTTCTTACTTAAGCATCAATCAAATCAAATACTTAATTTACAAAAGTTAGCCGAAATTGAATTCTTAGACGACGACGTGACGAAGTCGATTAAAACCTACAAGAAAATTGTTTCACTAGCACTTAATGACCTTTGGTCTGCAGAAGTGAAACAAATTATTTTTCAGAGCTATTTTAGATTAGCACAATTAGAAAAAGATAAAGAAGGCTTTTGGCTTCAAAAATCTATTGATTTTGCAGTTGATTCTAAACCAGATCCAAAGTTAACACCAATGGGGCTTTCTCAGCTGCATGAAAAACTTCTGTCAACACATCTAAGTGATGATCAAAAGCTCGTTAAGCTTAATCTTTCAAATAAATATCTTATTAATAGTTCTGTTGCTAAATCTGCGTTAAACAAAACGACAATTTATCGAATTGATTATATCACCGAGTATTCTTTACCTTTTACAACTTATGCTTCGGGTTCTAAAATTTCTAATCTTAAAACTTTAGAGTTAAAATTTAAAGGTCTTTGCAAAAATCTTTCACCGGAAAGAAAAGTGAACTTTACCTCGTCACAGTTGAAACAATTTGCAAATTTTTATGTGTTCAGTTCAATTAAATGCGAACCAACACCTGTAATTAATATTCTAGAACCAAATATGTTAGATCGTAAACAGGCTTTAGCCGAAGAATCCAAATCGAGTTTGGTTTCAGATCAGAGGTCGGAACTATTGACACAAAGCTTTGCCAAATCTTCGTCTAAGGTAAATTTAACAGGAACACGGTTGAAACTTCCAACATCTCTCCCCGTAAAAACTAACATTGAAGACTCTAATGAAATCAATCCAAGTTCAGATCGAAGCTTAAATTTAATAGCTCACCCCGATTCTAACTCTAAAATCAAAAATGATGCTAAAAAATCAAATCGACAAAAAACTTGGATTTACGTTGGATCTGCTATTCTAGCTGTGACATTAGGGGCCATGTTCATAAATCAACAGAATGATAGCCCTAGAACATATGAATCCACAAGCAGACAAGGGTTTTAACTTTAAAAATTACTTTTGTATCCCTAGCTTTTACGACAGTCATTTACACTTCGAGGGTATTGGGAAATACTATTCAAAAAATAATTTAAGTCATATCCAAACGATTTCAGAATTAGAAAATTATTTGGGCAGTTTAAATGTAAAAGCTAACGTTCAAAGTTTAAGTTCCAAAGAAAAACATATTGAAGGTTTTGGTTTAAGCCTTGCAGTTGTTAAAGACTTGCCCTCTCTATTTAATCTCTTAAAAAAATACTTAAATGATTTTAACTTCTATCTTGTTTTGGAAGATGGTCATCAGCTGCTATTTTACGGTTCCGAAATAGGTAATTACTTAAAAACTATAAGTTCGGAACAAAAAAAATCTATAAATTATTTTGAAGATGTCGCGATATTTAATGATTTCAATCGACCTCAATTTGATGAATATTATCATAACATGAAGTTTAATCGTGAAAAAACCCATTCCGTTCACGAACAAAAAATGCAATTGCTATCAGTCGCTCAACGTACAGTTTTGACGAATGGAATCACCCACTTTAGAGACATGACGAGTGATCCTGATCAACTTTTAGCCTTACTCAATCTAGAAAAAAACCAAGAACTTGATGTTTTCCCAGAGCTATATTATTCGAACTTTTTTGGCGAAGGTATTGATTCCTTGATAAAAAAATCTAAAGACGCCCAGTTTTGGTGTAAGGATCAAAAATCTAAGATTGTTCATGGGGGACTAAAAATATTTCTGGACGGCACATTTTCACAAAAAAGTGCGGATACGATTGCAAAGTCGTTGTGGAAAAATTGCGGATGTTCTTTTTTAAAAGAATCTTCTAGCGACCAATCTTGTGAAGTTGAAAACCATGCTATGAAAAACTTTTTAAGCCAAAAGGACGTCCAAGGTCTGTTAAGGTTAGCCTCTGATTCAAAAATTGAAATTGCTTTTCACACCATAGGGGACTTAGCGGTTGAAAAAGTGATTCAAGCGTTTGAAGCTGTAAAAGAAAATTTTAAAACTAAGCTACATTTAGAACACTGCGAACTTATGAATTCTAAAACAATTAATCTTTTGAAAAATTTAAACATCGAAGATAAAAATAAAATCACATTCCACTTTCAACCTAGTCATTATTTAATGGATAAAATTCAACTGAATGAGATTTCGTCCCAGTACCCAGACCTTCATATTTTGGATTGGCCGATACTGAAATCGTTGGGCTTTAAACTTTTTTTTGGAAGTGACGCGCCAGTTTCTAATTTAGGGATAGGTTATATTGAACATTTAAAAAGTGAATCACTCTTTAAAGACTATTATTCCAAAGCCCCATTTTGGTCGTTTTTTAATCATCCTAAGTTCGCTAATTCACCAAACACTTTCACTTTATTTAAAAATCTAAAAGTTGAAAGCGTTATCGTTCAAGGTCGTAAAATAATTTAAATTTACGCGAAACTTTAATGTGACAAGATTGTTGGACTTAATAATAATCAATATTATTCAATTTTATACTCACGGGAGAATCATGAAAACGGGATTTAATGCAAAAGTTTTATTTTTAGGCGCAGCACTTTGTGCTTTAGGGTTCATAGCAGGATGTTCGACTTGGTCGGCAGAAAAATGCCAAGGGACAAACTGGGACACACAAGGGTACGCAGATGGATCAGTAGGTAAGAATAGTGCCGGCGGGACGTACGCATCACAATGCTTAAAAAAGAAAATTTCAATAGATGGTAAAGCTTACGACAGAGGTTACCAAAGAGGTTTAACGTCTTATTGTAACTTCAACAAAGGTTACCAAACTGCGTTCGGAGGAGCGGGTAAAGAAGCCATTTGTTCTGCAATTTCCCCGTATAATCAAGGGTATGCAAAAGGAACTCAAGAGTTTTGTACTGCAGAAAATGGATATAAAGTGGCACTTGATGGCGGCGAAGAAGCCAAGATTTGCTCAGGTGGCGGTTTGACCTCATTTATGAATGGTTACAGAAAAGGCCGTAAAAAGTTTGTTCTAGAAGAGATTGAAAATGTTAAAACGGATTTGGATAAAGCTAGCGAAGATTTAGACGACGTCAGAGACAAGCTTGCAGACAAGCAACGCCAACTTGATCGTGTACCAAGAAACACTTATGAAGCTGAAGTTGTAAGACTTAGACAAGAGCTTGAAGCCGAAGTTAATGACCTTATGAGAACTCGTGATGAAATTAAAGGTCAGGTTGACCAGATGAAAGATCGTTTAGTTCAATTGGAAAGAGAATCAAAATTGAAATAGTAAATTTCGAATGTTGATTTGAAATTGAATTGTACATTATAGATGAAGGAAAGCTTGCTCTAATAATTTAAGAGCAAGCTTTTTTTTATGGCGTCAGATAAACAATTGAGTTTGCTAAAGCATGCAGAGAATCGATGGTCATGTGAAATACTGACGCGTTTGCATGAGAATTTTGAATCTTTACCATATCAATTTCACCGTCGGCATCCAAACGGTACCCGACAATAAGTGCTGCGTGACCAACATCAGGATCGATCGATGGGTCGTAAGTGAAAACTCCAGTTTTTGAATTAATATACGAGCTTGAATGACGGTAAGAAAGTAAGAGTGGAAGCCCCTTATTGATCGTTGACCTGATGGTTTTTTCGGCCAAGGCTTGAATTGTCTTTTCATTAAGTTCAACAAAAGAGGAAGCACCCCCTAAAGTTACACTTTCAAGAATTTTTACACCACTGGCGTAGCTGATTGAATTTATATTTTTATCTTTTAGAAATTCAGCACCTGAATAGAACGAGCCACCAAGTATAGAAGACCCAAAGCCTTGACTTAAAATCTTAAAAGCAAACAGACTTTCTTGATCAATATCGATATTTAAACCATGTGGATCTTTTTGTTTAATATCTTGAATTCTTTGATTAAGCTGCTTACGTATCAATTCAATATCTACGGTGTTTAATGATCGAAAGTCTTCGTCTAAATAAACACCCTTGTTTAAGAATTCGACCAAGTTCCATTCGATGCTTCCGCCAATGGTTAAGGTTTGATCCAAATCTATTAGCGCATATCGAAATTGTAT
The DNA here is from genome assembly GCA_031412575.1 of Bdellovibrionales bacterium. Classification (GTDB taxonomy): domain Bacteria; phylum Bdellovibrionota; class Bdellovibrionia; order Bdellovibrionales; family UBA1609; genus JAMLIO01. Next base: position 3,794 of record JANODG010000176.1, on the reverse strand, counting down.
AAACATATACATCGCATGCATATAGTTTGATGATATTTCGTCATTGGACAATAGCGTTCCATTTTTAAAATGCGCTATAAAAGCCTCGAAATAACTGGACACTGAATTGAAAGAGCACCCCTCTGAACATTGGTCTTTTTGACGTAAGCCTGAAAGTTCTTTTGTATATTCTATGAACGTGATGGCATCATCAGAGATGTCAGGAAAAGTGTAGACCTTTTGATCCAATCTATAATCATTGTCGTTGGTAAAATCGGTTTTAGATTTTTTGGCTACGAGGGCTTTTGAAGACTTCTCTTCAACTTGTGTTGAAACTTCATCCACGTCCGCAGATAGATATTTTACACAACTGGAGTTGGCCGAAACTTCTTGAGCCGATAAAAAAGTAAATGCTAAATAAAAAAAGAAACGAAATGGATTCAAAAACTTATCATTCATTATGAAAATCTATACCTATTGAGATCCTGAAACACAACCCAGCATTTATAAAAAAAGCTTCGGTATTATTAATGATGAATTAATAACTCGTCTGTAAAATTATTTTACAAAACAACTTGGGTAAATGGGTTAGTTCTATAGCTATGGAATTACATTTCATATAGGACTTGAGCCAGTTACATTCTTCCCATTCGTTTCATCAGCTCATCTTGAATTTTTTTAGGAACCGAATCATAGGTTTCAAATTTCATTGTGAAACTAGCCCGGCCCTGGGACAAGGATCTAATGTCTGTTGCGTATCCAAAAAGTTCCGCCAAAGGAACTTCTGCATCTACGATTTGCTGTTGTCCTTTTAGACTTAAATTATGAATCTTACCTCGGCGGGAATTTAAGTCCCCAACTACGTTGCCTACGAAGCTTTCTGGCGTGATCACTTCAAGTCTAAAGATAGGTTCAAATAATTCACACTTCGCTGTTTGTAAGGCCTTTCTGACAGCCTGAGCGCCAGCTACTCGGCACACCCCTTCTGTGGTTTGCATTTTGTCATAAATCAAATCTGATATTTCAACCTTAATATCAATTAAAGCATATCCCGCCAGTGGACCGATCTGTATGGCGTCCATAGCTCCAATTTTTAACGAATTTTTCCATTCGTCTCGAATAACAGAATCGCTCATCTTGTTGAATTGATAAATAACGCCTGTGCCTTTCGGTTGCGGAGTTAAAATGACTTCGCATTCAGCCCATTCGGTCGTGGCGCCTATTAAACGCTCGAAGCGGGCTTTAGCTTTGACTGGCGCTGTTAAGGCTTCCCGATAAGACACTTGAGGTTTACCCACATTGGCTTGTGCTTTAAATTCTCGTAACAAGCGATCTACTAAAATTTCTAGATGAAGCTCGCCCATGCCAGATAATAAAGTTTGGCCCGTATCAGGATCTTCGTGAACTTTGCACGAAGGGTCTTCGCGCAGGAGGGATTCAAGTCCTGTTTCTAAATTCTTTTTATCTGTCGAGCTTTTCGGTTCGATCGCAACAGAAATAACCGGGTCAGGAAACTGAATCGATTCCAAAGTTACAGGGCGTTTTACAGAACACAAAGTGTCCCCGGTTCCTGTTAATTTTAAACCAATGCATGCGCCAATATCGCCGGCTTTAAGTTCTTGGATTTCTTCTCTGGAATTTGCGTGGATTTTAAAAAGCTTTTGAATTTTTTCTTTCTTTTGAAGCCTTGGGTTTAATAAATTATCCCCAGCTGTAACAACACCTGAATACACTCTTATGAAAGTCATTGAACCCGAAAAAGAATCAGCCGCAATTTTAAAAGCTAAGGCTGCCGCATGAGATTCAAAATCTGTTTTACATTCAATTTTTTTATCTTCGTTGCTAGGATCTAATCCCACAACATTGGGGCGATCTAAAGGCGAGGGTAAATAATCAGTCACAGCATCTAACAAAGGTTGCACACCTTTATTTTTAAAAGCAGAACCGCACAATACCGGTGTGATTTTGTTAGCTATAACTGCATTTCGTAAACCAAGTTTAAGTTCGTCTTCGGTTAAGGTGTTACCCTCAAGATATTTCTCCATCAAAGCATCATCAGTTTCGCAAATTTTTTCGATTAAAATGTCGCGATAACTTTGCGCTTCGCTTTTTAAAACTTCAGGCACATCCTGAATTTCAAAACCAACGCCTTTGTCTTCGGTGTTCACGGGCCAAACAAAAGATTTAAGAGAAATTAAATCCACCATTCCTACAAAATGATCTTCGCTGCCAATCGGAATTTGTAAAGCTACAGGATTACCTTGCAATTTTTTTTCAATACTTTCTAAGCTGGCTTTAAAGTCAGCACCCACTCGGTCCATTTTGTTGATAAAAGCGATTCGCGGAACTTTATATTTATTGGCTTGGCGCCACACAGTTTCTGATTGGGGTTCAACGCCGCTGACACCGTCAAAAACGGCGACGGCTCCATCTAAAACTCTAAGAGATCTTTCGACTTCAATGGTAAAATCCACGTGTCCTGGAGTGTCGATGATGTTAATTCGATATTTTTTCCATTCACAGGTTGTGGCGGCAGAAGTGATCGTGATTCCGCGCTCTTGCTCTTGCTCCATCCAATCCATAATAGTGTCACCGTCGTGGACTTCACCAATTTTATGACTTCGGCCTGTGTAAAATAAAATACGTTCTGTGGTTGTGGTTTTACCTGCATCAATATGAGCCATAATGCCAATATTTCTGGTCCACTTTAAATCTTCGACCTTCATGACTTGTTTAAATGCCATATTAAAAACCTCCAAACCCTATTTCAGAACTTCTAAAAGACTAAGATAGATAAAGAATCCATAGCCCGCAAGGGAAAGAATTTAGTGGCTGAAATCGCTAACAGGTCCATTCGCACACAGCTCGCCGGCGGGCAACTTTTTCTGTCTAAAAAATTATCACAAAATTCTACTTTGTGACTCAAAACAGAACGGAAAAACGAGGATGAAAAGGTCGAAATAAATTTATTGGATTGGGTAGCCAAAAAAAAGAGTTTTTATCGTGAAGTATGAAGCTATTTTTGATCTGATAAAACACCAAAAAATAACGATTCTAAGAATGAAACAGTATTTTGAAAATTAATGTTAACCAACTAGTCAGTGTCAAGGCTTTAGTCCGTAGAACCCTTGTAAATAGGCCCTTACATGGAACGTCTTTTGCTTCATATTACCTTAGGAGAACGTATGAAAAACAAACTTTTAACCGTGTTAGTGAGTGGACTTATCACCTCAACTTGTCAGCTTAGTTTTGCGGTTTTAGATGATAACTTAGGTTTGACTGACAAGGGTCAAAAACCAAAAGTAGTTCGTTCAAATTTTAAATCTATCAACGATAAAAGATTAGTTGCTAAAAAGATCAAAGAGTACAAGCAAGAGTTAGCTTCGGAAGCTAAGGCTAAAGTTGCAATTGCTAAACCTGTAAAGAAAAGATCTTTAGGTGCAGTTCCAAGTTACATACAAGATAATTGGGGTGCTTTATCTGATGATCAAAAAGAAATCGTTTATTCATATCATAACGAAAATCCCTACGCCCTTATTGCCAAAGACCACTTCTCTGCAGTGTCTCGTCCGAACAAAGACTATGAGCATGATACCGCTTACGGTTTTGATAAAAATGAACAAGTGAGTCTTGATGTTTTAAGAGCTGATATAAATGGGTCCACAAAAGACGAATTATCCGCAGAAGATCAAGCCGTCGTGGATTTATTAGCCGCGATTGAGAAGTAAGCAGTCCGCAGGACGAAAAGTTCCAGCGAGTGCGCAAGGGCGTGCGTACGGAAGTCCCAGCGAAGCGGACTGAACGGTAGCCGCCCC
>JANODG010000175.1:0-21453 GCA_031412575.1 Bdellovibrionales bacterium | reverse complement strand
ACCAAGTGACTGAGTTTTGGCTTTCTTTAGTTGTTCTCCCAAAAAAGTGAAAAACGTATGAATCATGAAATTCAAAACGATCGAATCATTTTAGAGTCGGTACACGATCTTACGATTTATTTATTAGATTCCAGTGGTACAATTCTAAGTTGTAACAGAGAGGCTATGAATATAAATGGTCACTCATCTTCGAGCCTTATTGGAAAAAGCTTTTCAACTTTTTACTCTATGGAAGAAGTCAAAGTCGGAAAGCCTAGTCGTGATTTAGAAAACGCAGACGCAAATGGGAAGTTTGAAGAAGTGATCCTTCTTCAGCGAAACGATGGATCAGAATTTTGGGCCAGCGTCACAATTTCGGTCCTTCACGATGACAAAGGAGAGAAAACTGGTTTTGTGAAGGTTGTCCGGGATATTTCCCGTCAGAAAGCAGATGCCCTTGCACTTGTCGATGCCAGAGAAATGCTTGAAGCCCGAGTTCAAAAAAGAACTCAAGACCTTTTAAGGTCTAATACAGAACTTGAACAGTTTGCGTATATCGCCTCCCACGATTTACAAACACCGCTAAGACATATTTCGTCTTACGTTCAGCTTCTGACCAACAAGATCAAAAAAACCCATACCTTTGATGATAAAGCTGAAAAGTGGATTCATTATATCTTAAGCGGCACAAAACAGATGAAAAGCTTAATTTCTGATTTGCTCGCGTACTCGCGCATAGGTCGCATAGATGTAAAGATTGAAGAAATTGATACAGCCGAAGTCATTGCGCAGATCACGAACGAAATCCAAGACTCCATTCGCGCTTCAAATGCGAAACTTGTTTACACTAAATTACCTAATATCTTCGGAATTAAATCCCAGATAGAGCAACTTTTTCTAAACTTAATTGAAAATGCGATTAAGTTTAGAACAGCCGATATCGATCCTGTCGTCACCATCAATTGTGAGGATCAAGGTGAGTTTTGGAAGTTCTCTGTTTCTGATAATGGTATAGGCATAGAATCGAAATACGCCGAAAGAATATTTTTAATGTTTCATCGACTGCATTCTCAGGATAGTTATTCGGGAACTGGTATTGGGCTCGCTATCTGTAAAAAAATTGTTGAATTTCACGATGGAAAAATTTGGCTGCAATCTGAAGAAAATAAAGGAGCTACTTTTTCTTTTACTCTACCCAAAAAAGAACGGGTCACGACGACCAATTTGACGACTAATTTACAGACCAACTTAGTCAAAGAAAAACCGTGACCCACATGAACTCACCTGATCTTTTTTTAATGTTAAAACAAGAGACCTCGGTGGTTCACGAAAAAGTGATGCTGGAATCATGGGCTCAAAGAGTGATGTCCTTGGATTACACCAGACAAGAATATATTGAACTTTTGCAAAAATACTATGGCTTCTATGCACCGATCGAAACCCAACTTTTGGATTTTCACACCCCGGTGTTTTCTTTGTCTCGAGCAAAGCATCAACTTCTGGAACAGGATTTAAGTTTTTTAAAGCTTGGTGCCTTTTCTGCTCCGGCGATGTGCCAGAAATTACCGTCCATCCTTGACGTTCCCTCTGCACTGGGAATCTGTTATGTTCTGGAAGGCGCAACACTCGGTGGACAGATCATTTCCAAGCACTTAAAAGACTCTCTTGGTCTAACGGAAAAAGAAGGACTCAAATTTTTCCTGGGTTACGGGACCCAAACTATAAAAATGTGGAACAGCTTCAAAACACAAGCCAAAGATATTGTAGTTTCACCTCAGGAATCACACGCTATGTTACAAGCTGCTATAAAAACTTTTAGCTCTCTTTCAGATTGGATGGACGCTTCATGAATACAAATGACATAACAACCGAAGAGGTTATTGATTACCGAATTTGCGAAAAAGAACCGATCACCACGTTAGGAGCAATTCAATCCTATGGTGGCCTCATCGTGATTCAGAACGGAAACGTGATCGCGTTTTCTAAAAACATCCCGTCCTTAATTAATATCGATCCAAATAACTTTCTTCTTAAAAAAGCTTCCGAAGTTATTCCTGACCTCTATCAACTTTACACAACTGACGAGTCCAAAATCACTTTGGGACTAACCTTTTTTAAAGATTTTGGTCCATGGATCGTTGGATTTAGAAAAGAAGAGAACGAACTTTTTTATATTGAATTCTTCCCACAACCCACTCACCTCTTTGATCTGAAAGGCCTAGAAGATGAGATCGATCTACTGAGCCGTAAATTTTACTACCCGACGAAGGATCGATCGGAATTTTTAAATGAAGTCTGTCATATTTTTCAAAAATATTTGGGATTGGATCAGGTTTTCGTGCAAGTTTTTAAAGAAGGCGAAATTATTGATATCGTCGCTGAAGCAAATAATGGAAAAATTGAGCCCGTCTTGGGATTGCACTTTTCCAGTAAAGAAATCCCTAGTCAGGCCCGCGACCTTTACCTTATTCAGTTGATTCGCTTTAAACAAGCATCGAATGAAGCTCCGGTGGACATCGTGAGCAAACAGACTATTGATTTAAGACATTCCCTTCTTCGAGAGCCCTCGAAATTTATGACAGTTTACATGCAAAATATTTTAGCTTCGACTTTGATTTCCGCCTCAATTGTTGTCGATAAAAAACTGTCGGCGCTTTTGACAATGCACAATTCAATACCCTTACTCTTAGACCCCAGAAGCTTTGAGCGTATCAAAGAGTTAGTACATAAAGTTTCTTTAGAGCTTTTTCGAATTGACGATCTGATCAAAAAAAATGCGGACTCAAAACTGTGGGAGCTTCTCAATCAAGATTTTGCATTAAAGCGACTCGCCGCCATTGAGCAATTGGTGTCCACTCCCGCATTAAAAAAAGCTCTCGATCATACGAGTGTTGTTGTGGTTCGGAATGGAAAAACAGTGCGCACTGTCGGAGAGTCACCAACGGGCGAATGTCTAGAGGCTGTCATCCAAAAGACAGCACAATGGAGCAAATCTATGAATTTCTCAAGCAAACTTACAACAGATCTTGATCTTTCCGAGACTTTGCTTGGAAACTTTGCGGGTGCGATGCGGATCAGTTTTGAAGACATATCTGTTTTATTCTTTAGAAAGAGCTTTCAATCCGAGTTAAAGTGGCGAAGTTCGATCGTCGAAAGTTTTGATAAGGATTCCCACGTGCCTCGGTTTTCTCCTCAAGGATCGTTTCAATATTTTATTGAAGAGTTCAAAAACCAAAGTTCACCTTGGACAGAAAAAGATATTGCATTTGGACAGGTCCTTGCAAACTGGATCTCTGAAGATTTTGAATCATAAATTGAATTTGAAATTTAAAATGGCGGGCACTATTATCCGCAGGATGACATTCACCCTATGAGCGAGATAATCGTTTTTAGCAAAAAATCGATTTTAATTGGTTTTTTTACAAAAGCTTGGACTTCAATTTTTTTTATTTGATGCTCATCATACGCGGAAAATGCGATGACCGGAATTTCTCGAATATTTTCTATTGTTTTTTTTATTTCGATAAACTGCCAGCCATTTAAGTCTGGCATCATTAAATCCATGAGGATCAAGTTTGGAGCTAAGTTCTTTTCCAGCAGGTTTAGACCAACTCTGCCATTCTCCGCTGTAACCACTTTATATCCTTCGAGTTCTAAGAGCTGCTGAACAAGCTCTCTGAGAGAAATGTCATCTTCAATAAGTAATATTGATTTTTGTTCATCTTTTTGCAATTTACATCCATCTTGAAATTAATAGCTTATTAGTTCTTCAAGGTAGCACATAATTCGTGAACAAACGAGCATTCATATCATCGAGAATAGAACTCTGATTTGAGCTTAAGCCTTTGCAAACAAAGGTTTAAATTTATGAAAATAAACGTAGCCCATTATCGACTGTAAAATCACAAGTAAGATTGGAAGGACTAAACCCTGCGGATTTGGATCTAAAATCAGATGATATAAAAAAATGTTTATTGTGATCGGAGCCAAAAGAATCTGGGCCAATGGAAATGCAAAACCTGAAAGTAAAAGTGCTCCACCCAAGATTTCGATCATTTTGATGATTGGAAACATATACCCAGTGGCAGCTAAAGCTCCAAGAAATGCACCACCTTCGGGTGACGGTGGTGGCAGAGGGATGAATTGTAAAAACCCATTTAATCCAAATACAAGGTAAATCAAACCCAATAAATATCTTGATCCCAACGCGGCTTTATTCATTCTATGATCCTTTGAAAGTTGTTATTGATATCTTATGATGTCATTAAGCCTGATTTAAAAAAAGGATTATTATGTGATGAATTGCAGCGCCAAACTTAATCCGTAATTAAATTTATTTTTTGTTGTAAATCGAAGATTACGTGTGCTTTCAATTTCCATTTGAATGGCCCAAAATTGTCAGCATTTTTTGGCTAATAAACAATTTTACCCTAGCTTCAAATTATTTTGTGTTTTTCCAATCTAAGCTATAAAATAGCCCTATGAACATATCTCTAGAAACAAAACTAAATTATCTAAAACGTAGAGAGCTTGATTTCTCGTTTTTAACTGAGTGTCTTAAGAAAAATTCTGTCGAGGAATTCAATAGGATCGGTCATCAGTTAGCAGGAAATGCATTAAATTTTGGATTTGAAGAACTTGAACCCATAGCCATTAAAATGGAGTCTTTAACGGAAGAAACATTACCAGAATTTGGTGAAAATCTTCTTTATGCCTATGGGAAATGGTTGAAGGACACAAAACAAAAGTTTGAATCAAAACCGACTATTTCGTAAGATGTAATATACATTTTATCAGCTCCGTCCAATCAATAGGTTTGGAGCTGTAAGCGTCAGCACCTATCTTTAAAGATCTAAATCTTTCTCCGTCCATTGCATTAGCAGTTAATAATATAATGGGAATTTTACAGCCGGATTCTCGTATCTTCTGGGTGGCTTCAAACCCATCCATAATTGGCATCTTAAAATCCATCAGTACGATGTCGTATTCTGACTCTGCTAAGGTATTTAAAGCGTGAACTCCATTTCCTACAGTAGTCAAACGAGCGCCATACTGGGATAAGACTTCATCCAAAAGTATTTGGTTATCTTCTGAATCGTCCGCTGCCAGAATCCTTAATCCTTTTAAAGAGTCCTCGTTAGGGATAAAGGTATCCAAGTCATTGTTAGCTAAAGTTTGACCACCGTATGTGCTTTTAAATATTTCAACCTTAAAAATACTTCCGACGTTCAATGCTGATGATTCAAGTTCAATTGTCCCACCCATCTGCTGCATTAATTTTTTTGAAAGGCAAAGTCCTAAACCGCTACCTTGACGTGCATAAATTGAATCATCATCGGTGAGTTGTGAAAAGGGAAGAAAGAGTAAGTGTCGTTTGGCATCTTCGATTCCAATTCCAGTATCTTCAATAAATAAAAATACTTTTTCGCCCATGTCTTGCGCGTGAATCTTTACTAAACCTGCAGGGGAAAATTTAATGCCATTATTTATTAAATTAACAAGGACCTGTTTAAATCTGGTTTTATCTGCAGTGATAGCTTTTGGAATATTATCTGGGATTTCGACCTTGATCGTTACATTCTTTTTCTTGGCAGAATCCGAAGTGATTTCAATAGACTCTTTGATAGCTTGTCGAATGTCGACTTCAGTTAAATCTATACTCAACTGACCCGCTTCAACTTTTGAAAGATCTAAAACGTCGTTTACAAGATCAAGCAAGTGTTTACTATTTCTGAGAATAATATCGACATAGTTTAAATATTGCGCCTTGTGATTTTTATTTAATTTTATTAACTCTGCAAATCCAATAATGGACGAAAGGGGTGTTCGTAATTCATGAGACATATTGGCCAAAAATTCAGATTTATGTCTGTTTGCCTTTTTTAAATCTTCGGTGCTGGTGTCTAATACTTTTTGTGAACTTTCTAGTTCAAGATTTTTTTGCTTTAATAAGTTTTTCTGATCTTTAAGAACTATGTTTATCTGTTCTAATTCTGTATTGCGAATTTCGATTTCGTCTTGTGTATCTTTTAAAAGTAAGGCTCGTTCTTTAAGTTCATCATTAGAATTTTTAAGTTCATCAGTTTTATTTTTAAGTTCAATAAGCAAAGCTTCAGCTTGCTGCATCAGAAGGATATTTCGAAGGTATCCAGATAAATTACCTAAATTTAAATTAAAAAAATTCAAAATATTTTTGTCAACCTCATGTTGAAATGCAATTTCTAGTAAACCAACTAATTGTCCCGAAAATATCAGAGGTACAGATAATATCTTTGATGGACGTAGTTCAATAAGACCTGTTTTTATTTCCCAATTTCTTCCTATATCTTCTAAATCGATCAAAGTTACTGAATTTGTGATCGTCGACTTGAAGTGTAATTCTGATAAAGCAACAGAGCTTTGTTCAGCATTAAGGTTTGTGGTCAAACCAATCGTCGAAATCAGTCGAAATTTTGTTTTATCAATTTCATGCAATTCATGGATGTAGAATACACCAGCCAATGCAGAGAATTGATCCACACAGTAATTTAATAAAATTTGACCTAAATCTTCGATGTTGGTGCAATTAGCAATGTATTTATTAAGTTCGGATTCCTTGTTTTGGATCCAATTTTCATTCTCTAGCTCTTTCATTTGTTCAATGTATTTAGACGATTGGTCTGCATACATTTCGAAAATGTTTAAAATAGATTTTCGACCGCGAAAAACAGTAATTCCAGTGATCAATACTAACAAGGGTATGAATGTGAAAGTGATATAAATCAAAATTAGATGCGAACTTGATTTACGGCTATGTTTCACCGCTTTTTCATGATCTCGAAATTGGGCTAGAGTATCAACGAGGTCTTCGTAATCTGCCTTTATTGTGCTATTTATATATTTACTTACTAATTTTGAAGGGTCGTTTTCGTAAACTTTAAAAATCGGAAGAATATCTTTTTGCCATTTTTCGAAACGACTTTTTATTAAGTCTAGTCTTTCTAATTGTATTTCGTCGCCTTGAATTAAGGTTTTTAAAGCATTAATTTCTTTTTTAATTTCACTAACGCTTAAAAAGTAACTTTGTTTTGCATCTTTAGATCCAAGTAAATATTCGCGCCTTGTGCTTTGAGCATGTAAAATCTCTTTCTCTAAAACTTCTATTTGAAATAAAACTTGATCCGACTGCAAAATCGATTTTGATGAACGATTAAGTAAAAAAATGGTTATAAAGAATAAACCCACAAAACAGATGGCTGTTATAAAAGGAATAAAAACATTTTCTATTAAAACTTTCCGTGTTTCCTTTTTTAGGTTCATAAAAATCCATTAATAAGCTTAGTTTGTATAAAACTTGGCTAATCGTTTGTAGAGTGTTTTTCTATCAATACCTATATCCTTTGCGGTTTTGTCTCTTGCTCCATTATTTTTAAGAACGCAGTATTCAACGTACTTGTTTATGACTTCTTCTAAAGATTGCAGACGATCGTCCATTGGGACGTAAAATCCAGAATTGGGATCAATTTCATCTTTTTTTGCCGCTGAAATATTTGTAAGACTATAATCTTTATTAAAGAGAAAATCTTCGACTAAAATTTCAGTACCCAAACTGATGACGACGGCCCGTTCGATACTATTCTCAAGTTCTCTGACGTTCCCTCTCCATTCGTGAGACAATAAAAAGTCTTTTGCATCTTTCGAAAAACTTATTGCGGCAGCATTATTTTTTTTGGCGAATTTTTTTAAGAAAAACTCAGCCAGAGGTAAAATATCCTCCTTTCTATCATTTAGCTTTGGTAAATGTATTGGGATTACATTAAGGCGAAAGAATAAGTCTTCTCGAAATCTTTTTTCGTTCACTTCATTGAGTAAATTTTTATGAGTTGCAGAAATAAGCCTACAGTTGATCGGCCTCATTTGATTTTCGCCAACTCTTTTAATTTTTCGCTCTTGTATGACCCTTAAGAGCTTGGCTTGCAGGGGCAGACTTAAATCGCCGATTTCATCTAAAAAAAGTGTTCCGCCCTCAGCTTCTTCAAATAATCCCATTTTTTTATCGGCAGCTCCCGTGAATGCTCCTTTAGCATGTCCAAAAAGCTCTGATTCTAAGAGATTTTCAGGTATCGCAGAACAGTTTATTGTGATGAGTGGACCGTCTTTTCTTGGACTTTCGTTGTGAATGTATTTAGCAAAGACCTCTTTGCCCGTACCGCTTTCTCCAGAAATGAAGATATTGGCCATGCTAGATGAAACACGCTTAGCAATATCCAAAGCATCTAAAAACTTTTGATTTTTTCCAATAATTTCGCTGCTAGATAATTTAAAGCCCTTAACCTGCGATATAAGTTGTGAGTTATCCGTTTTTAATTTTTTATAATGCAATGACCTTTGTACAGAAATTAAAAGTTGCGGGAAATGTAGTGGCTTTACGATAAAATCATAAGCCCCTTTATCAATGGCATTAACAGCCAACTCTATGGATTTACTTGTGGTGATGATAATGATTGGGATATCTGAAGCTATGTTTTTCGCCTCAACGGTAAATTCTAAACCGTTCATTGTAGGTAGGTTTAAGTCCACTAGGATTACATCCCATTTCTCGGGATCGACTCTTAAATCATTTAAAGCTGCTTCAGCATTATTATAACACGTGGTTTCGAAACCGTTTTGTCTAAAAAAGGTTTTGATAAGTTCACTCATATCAAAATCGTCATCAATAACAGCTAATTTAATTTTCTTCAGCATCTTAATCGGTCCCAATAAGAAATTTCGTTACTTTATCAAAAATGTATATTTGGCAAATTCCCACGCTATGTTTTATAAAAGGTTCTGTAAAAATATTAATCAAACTAAGTTGTAGATATTGTGTTTTTTTTAACACAATATTTTTTTCAGCTTAGCATAAAGAACATAAAATTAATCTAATTTTGTTTGTAACTGTATTTTTTTGAGAATGTATTTGATGTGCTTCTAAAGACTACCATCAAAGTGACTCTTTATGATTTTAATTTTAATTTTTTTGTAAATCTTTTGTAGATCTGAGTTTAAAGTCTCTTAAACACTAAACTCAATTGGCTAATATGGTTTATGGCTGAGAAGATTAATTATTCAATATCTTGGATCCAAGACTCAATCACTTCTAAATATAAATTATTTGTCAGGATATTAGGGGCAGGTGCAGGGGGCATTATTTTCGCTCCATTGAAACCAGTCAAACGAATCCAAATCAATTGATCTTCTAAGTTTTTAGATTTTGGATTAATCCAGTTACTATTCACTAAATTTAAGAGCGTTTGTGTTTGATTGTTTGAAATAATGTCGGAGTGACAGTTTTGGCAATTTAATTCAGTAAGTTTGGCGGAAACTTCTGTCCATTTACGAATTTTATCCTCAGAAAATAAATCGGCCAAATCATCTTCAATAATCTCAGTAGCACTAGTAATTGCCGGAAACTCTTCCTGAACAGCATTCGAACCTTTTTTGGATATAACAAGCAAAGTGTGATTCACGTCATCTATGACAAATATCGCACCAAACTTATCAAATCCGATCCCAACGGGTCGACCCTTGGGGTGACCGGGTTCGGCTTTTTCCCAACGTGATGTTAAAAGCTGAAGGGGCGGCTGAGGCGCAGTCGACAAGTCTGAGGAGTATCTTGTATTAGGTGCCAGGTTACCATCAGTTTCGTACACTGCTATTTTAGAACCAGAGGGTCTATGGCCATGCCACGACATTAAAATGCTGTTTTTCAAATCTGCAAACATACCCCCAGGGTAATATTTCATATCTAAAGGGGCAGCGTGAGCTGGTAATAGAAGGTAGGGCGCAATAGATGTGTTATTACAAAAATTTGAGAATCGCGAAAATCCCACATAACTATTTTTGTTTCCAAAACAAAATGGCCATCCAAAATCCTGATCACTTGCTAAAGCATTTGGATTTATAATATTCAGCTCGTCGGGTGTACCAAGATTATCAGACGCGTTTTCGGCTTGGTAAATTTCCTTAGTCGCCGGATTAAATAATAAGCCCATAGAATTTCTTAAACCACGAGCAATAACCTCATAATCACCGGGGTAAGAGTCTGTTGAAGGATTGTAAATATATTTTCTTAGCTCAGCTTGTTGGTCTCTTTGGTGGCATGCTCGGAAAGCTTTAAATTCTTCAGAGCAATCATTGCTAGGTGCACCAATGTTTACGATCATATCCCAGTTATCAAGAAAAATAATTTCTTTAAGGGGGTGACTACTAGAAGTTGTTTGGTTGTTTCGATCTGTGTAGGTATCTGGTAATCCTGATACTACAACCTCTCGCGATGAAATTGGGTTTTTGATTTTAAAACGATAAACCTTAGTACTGTCTGCATAATAAATCCACTCATTGCGTCCAACGGCCAAACCATGCGTTCGGTCCGTATTTCGAAACAATAATTCTGAAGAAATTAATTGGCCTTTGTTTAAATTTAATTTCCACACTTGACCAAGATTCTGTTTCCATCCACCCATTGCAGTGACTACAGCTATAGATGGATTTGCATTCATTCTACCTGATGCAGGAATAGTGTTATCAACAAAAACAATCTTTCTAGGCATCGTCCATTGAACCTCTTTGTTATCTGCAACTAGACCTACACAAACATCACTAGAGTTAAGGCTAGGAACTTCAAATGTGGAATAACATTTTTCTAAATTTGTCTTGTAGCCTTGGCCAAAGGAATTGGTTTTAATAAAAAATAAAGAAAACGATATAACAAATATAAGATATTTCATAAATTTGTCGTATAATAAAATATATTTTAAAGCTAGGGTTTGGGCAGGGGCTCAGTGATAAAATTCAACTTTTTTTATTATAAAGGGACTTATAATGAGCTCTATGAACGCTAATTACATTTCGGGAAAATCAATACTCATAGTGGAAGATGAAATCGACCTACTGGAAATATTTGAAGAGAATTTGGTGTCTGAAGGATGCTTGGTTCAAAAAGCAAAAAATGGCAAAGAGGCTATTAAGCTTGCTGAAGAGAATAAATTCGATTTTATCTTATCAGACATTCGAATGCCCGAATTAGATGGAACTGATTTTTTAAAATACTTAACGACAAATTTTAAAAGTATACCAAAATTTATTTTTCTAAGTGGTCAATCCAACTTCACTGATGACGAACTTCGATCCATGGGTGCATCAGATATATTGCACAAGCCATTTAATCTAAATCAATTGATTGAAGTCATAAAAAAACATGTTTAGTTTTTTATTTCTAAAATTTTATTCTATTGATTTTTTAAACTTCTACCTTAAGACAATCTTAAATTATAAACTCTAATCTTAAGACTATCTTAAAAAAATAAATTTTTAATCAAAACAAGATTATTTTTTGTTCAAACTTCAAATTTATTTTTTAATATTAAATCTCTTTAAATAATTTTTTCTTGAACAAACCTTATATAATACATTTAATGCCTTCATGTCTGAAATTGAACATGGATTACAATTAATTATTATGCCAGGCCAGCGACCTCCGCTTTGGCAAAGAACTATGTACGAAACAGCTTTCGAAACTTGGCGCGCTGTTTGGGAAGAAGCTGCACAAGAGATCGAAAATTTTCCTAAAAAAGTTTATTCGAACGACTTCACAAGGCAAGACGAAATTTTAGCCGTCTTCCGGGGAGAAGATTGTACATCTCTCGGTTTTTGGAGTGAGTTGGATATGACATTTGAGGCTTGTCGTTCGGATCAATACTTTCAAAGTTGGGATCAGGCAAGTTTAAATCAACTTACAAAATTCGGAATGAATATAGGAAAATATAGTTATTTTACTGTTTCTAAACCTTATAGATTATGGAGTCGTGAGAAAGGAATTTCACTCACTGATCTACAAGTTGCGCTATTTGGTTTCAGACTTTTGGAGTCTGAGTGCACGGCAATGACGGGAACAACTAGAAACAATAGAAAAATAAATTTAGTTTGTGAACGAGGAGGCGCACAAGTCATTCGTCGAGATGTAATGCAATACGGTTCTGAAGTAGATTTAATGGCTTGGTATCGCCACACAGTTAGTCCCTACAAAGAAATTGAATATTTAGCCCATAGATTATGGGTAAATAAAATGGATTTTAAACAAATAAGGAGAAACAATGTTTCACGAGAAGCAACTACATACACTTTATGACAAATTCTATAATTTTAAATGGGAGGATGAAAACGCCTATGCCGAGTATTTAGGTCAGTCCTATTTTTATATTCAGCATTCTACTAAAACATTAGCCTTAGCTGCAGGACATTTACCGCTGGACGAATCTAAAGTTTTTCGACGTATGATTAAACATATTGGTGAAGAGATGAATCACGAAATTCTTTGCATCAAGGATTTAGAAGGTTTAGGAAGATCAATTAGTGAATTTAAAGAATCACCAGCTGTGCAGGCTTTATATCAACCACAATATTACAAAATTCAACATCAAAACCCTAAAGCATATTTTGGCTATATTTATGTTTTAGAAAGTATCTGTTGTTTAGTTGTACCGAAAGTTCTTAAAGATAAGTTGATGAGTAAATATCCAAAGCAAGCCATTAACTTCTTGAGAGTTCATGCAGACGAGGATCCAGGACATTTAGAACAAGCAAAGAATGTCATCGCATCATTTAGCGAAGCGGATCAAAGGGCTGTGGCAGATAATATGCTACTCACAATAAACGCCTTTGAACATTTTTTATCCGACGCTCAGGGTCTCTAAATTAAATTTAGTCCCTTTAATAACTAACTTAGCTTCAATAGAGGCTAAGTTAGGAATCTCAGTAGGCCGAGATGAAAGTTTTAAGCTTCCTTGGTAATTATCAACGAACACTTTGCAGATAGGAAGGCCCCAACCAGTGCCCTGTTCGCCGTCGGTTCCGAGCTTTGTTTTTTCTGAATTAAAATCAAAGATATTCTTTAGTGTTTCCTCAGCGATGGGTTGCCCCATATTTTGAATTACAATCCAAACATGCTCTTCGTCTTCAAAGCCTGCACTAATTCTGATTTCTTGGTTTCTTGGACTAAACTTAATGCTATTCCTAATTAAGTTACTCAAAACCGAATTAACGAATGAGCTTTTATGGACGTAAACGCCAAGTTTTTGAATCTGATGACTGTTGTAAACAAGTTTTAATTTTTTATTCTCTAACATTTCAGATAGTATTTCTTCACAGCTTAAAACACACTCTAAGACACTGCAATTTCTAATGTCTAACTTTTGGGTTTCGATTGATTTTAAATCACTAGAGATCTGAATCATTTTATTTATAGATCTATCGATTCGGGCCATATTCGAATCTGTAAGTAGAGTATTATCTTTATTCTTAAGGGTTTCCATCGACGCCTTCGAAACTAAAAGTGGAGTGGCTATATCATGGACCAAGGTTCTGAAAAGAAAATTTTTAAAACTCACTGTGTTTTTTAAGCTTTTATTTGCAAGTTCTAAGTTCAAAGTCTGTTGATCAATAATGTCTTTCATTCGTGAAGATTCTCGATAGTGAAACTCAGCTAGAGTGGCAATCGGCAATAAGGCTGCAATGGCTTGGTAAAGTGCGTATGCAATTGGCCATCCCCAAAGCTGAGTATTTTCTTCCATTCGAAAAAATGCGAAATTAAATCCATGAACCAAGAAAAGAATTAAGATAGCACCGATAAATTTAAAAATTTTCGGATTTCTTTTGGTAATAAATAGTTTGAATGCTGTAAAACCTAATGGAATAGCTGCAGCAAATGAGAGTGGAAGTGTAGCGTAAACGAAGCCGATATCTAAACCACAGAATAAAAACGATAAAATAACAGCAGTAATACTAGTAAATAAATAGTAATTAGTATGATACCTTTCTTTTATTATCGAATGTAAGCTCAAACATAATAAATTGACGGGAATTAAAGAGAAAGAAAAACTGGCAATAATTAAAAGTTGGTTCTCGCCGGCGGCAGCTTGAAGGATAAAATTTATGATAAGTGAAACCCAGAAAAGGGCGGAGAGCTTGTAAATGTCTTCTTTTTTAGTCGAGTAAGAGATAATATTGATTAATGCATTAATGCTGGCAAAAGCTAAAATAATAGCGAAAGTGGTCAAGATTAGAATTTTCATAAAGTCTCATTCAGCAGCTAGCAGTTTCTTCAACTTGGTTAATCTTCTTAATTATGCTAAGTCCGATTTCAAATGTGAACACTAGACTTAAATAAATAAAATTAATCTAGACTAGTTAATATTTTTTAAGTTTAACTGGAGTTGTATCTTGGTTATAAAAAGATTTAAGCTCAACAATTATATTTGATATTTTTTCTACCGTCGCATCGATAGTGTTGGATTTGGATATAGCCTTTTGCAAATCTGGATTGGGTTGTTGTAATAAACTTGCAATTGTATTTGCGTTTAATCGGATTACAGTTAGCGGGGTATTTATGTCATGGGCTATCTCTTTCGAAAGCTTTATTAAAGAAGTTAATTTTTCATTTTCAACAATTTCGACTTTATTTCTTAACTTTAAATTGTACTCCACTTGTCTGGCCAGAATTTGCAAACTTCTGGTTTGTTCTTTCGTTAATGACCTAGAGACATGATCGATCACGCAAAGAGTCCCTATGGGTAGCTGAGTTTTTGGATCATGGATAGGATGTCCGGCATAAAATCTTATTTTTGGACCGTTTGCTACCAAAGGATTATCTTTAAAGTCTTCATGCTTTAAGGCGTTTTCAACAACAAATATTTCATCCTGATTTATGGCGTGCCCGCAAAATGAAATATCTCTCTCAGTTTCTTTCACGTTAAGACCGATTTCAGCCTTGAACCACTGCCTTGATTCGTCGACAAGGCTAATACTTGCGATGGGTGTTTGGCAAATTTGAGAAGCTAAGAAAACGATATCGTCGTACTCTTTCTCTGCCTCTGTATCAAGAATTTCTAAAGATTTAAGGGCTCTAAGGCGTAACTTTTCTTCGGGATGTTTTTTTGGTGCTTTCATTAAATAAGATTATGATAAAAAAACCAAGTTGCAATAACAATCTGAATAATCTTATTTTAGGTTATAAAGGCTATATTAAATTCTAGCACCAAAGCCTAGGTCTAAAAATCTCAAACTTGTAAAAAAACTCTCGTTTAGTCTTGGAGTAAGAAGTCCAGTAGTTATTATTCAAAGATTATTTATAATTACGTTAAGCAGGGTTGTATTTTATGAAAAGAAACAAAGTTGTCATAATTGAAGATGACATAGAATTATTGTCAATAATTGCTGATCTTTGTAAAAATTTAAACTGCGAAACATTTGAGTTTCGCACATTTGAAGATTTCATTTACAAGTATGAAGCTATTAAGCCTGATTTAATAATTACAGATAGAAATCTTCCCGGTCTAAGCGGAAATGAACTTATCAAATCCATTCGTAGTAACGATAAAAAAACCCCAATTGTTATGATCTCTGGATCTTTAGCTACTGAAGATAACATTGAAGCGCTAAATTTAGGAGCCAATGATTTTATAACTAAACCCTTTAGCTTTGAAGTTTTTCTAATTAAGATAAAAAGATTTCTAAATCAAACGGACGATATGGTTGGAGATGAAATTATATTTTTACCTGATCAAAAAATAATTAAAAAAAGAGATATTGAAATCTTATTGACGGATATCGAATGGCGCATCTTTGAAATGTTATTCAAAACCAATCAAAACTTTGCATCCAGAGATGAACTCCACCCCGATAAAAAAAGTCGAAGTTTAGATGTTCATATCAACAAGCTTAGAAAAAAAATTAGTCCCTTAAAATTAGAGATCGATACGGTCAGAAACAAGGGCTATAGACTAAAACAAGTTAGCTAGTTTTATCGCCACAGCTGATGATGGTGAGTTGAACACGACCTGTACCGGCGGCGATAAGGCCGAGTTGTTTTGCGGCGGCTTCAGAGAGGTCGATGATGCGGCTTCCGTGATAAGGTCCTGCATCGTTAATACGAACTCTAACAGTTTTTCCTTTATAGGTGACTTCGATAATGCTGTTGAAGGGGAGAGTTTTATGAGCGGCGGTAAGCTCGTTCTTATTAAATTTTTCGCCACTTGCAGTTTTGCGTCCATGAAAACGGCCTCCATACCATGAAGCACCTCCTACATCCGTCTGATCTTCTCCGAGTGCAGAGCATGTTCGTTTTTTTGCTGATGGCCCTGCTAACAATAAATCGTATTCAGGTATTAAACTTAATATGTATTGATATATTTCTATTTCGAAATCTGAAGCGTCTAGACTAGGTTCGTCTAATGAGTTGAGCTCAATAGCCCATGCTTGTAATTCCTCTTCGCTGTCCACCATTGCAATTGTTAAATCTGAAGGTGATCGGTCACTTTCTGGAACCACTTCTAGTTCGAATATAATTTCTGTCGAATTTAGATAATAAGAATTTGCAAATGCATGAGATGAAAAAAAATAAATCAGTGCCATTATGGGGAGAAAATTAAATTTTAAAAATATATTCATGGTATAGATCCTCTGTAATTTGAATTTTATTTAAAAGATTTATGCACATCATTTGGGTTATTAGTAATGTGCTTTTGTGTTTCGTAATTATGAATTTTATTTTTGTAATCATTTTACGAATAGTTTATTAAGTACGACTTATGTAAATAAGTTCTATCACGACGGCTTTTGTTTTAGATCTAAAAGCAAATTTAGAAGGATTATAGCCTCTAAATTAATGAATTCAAAATGCAATGTGAAACAATTGAATTGTAATGTCTAGTTGAAAATGAAATTAAAATGCTACGTTTAAAAGGTTGACACGTTTTTTTGAAAAATCATTTTGATTAATTTTTTATTCTAAATCTAGAATTAAATTTCTCATTTTTTTATAATTATTCCAAATTATAAAATGATTCGATGGATATTCTAAAATTTCAGAATCAAAGTTTAGTTTTTCTCTTAAAGAGTGTGCCCATCTTGAATGTTTAATTGGAACTATGCCATCGCTACGTCCATGAACAAAATAGGTTTTACCTTTGTATTTAGACAACTCTTCTTTAACAATTTTTAAATCACTATTTAGGACCATCATTTCTTCATTCGAAAATCGCCAAGAATTTCCTATAGCAAATTTAATCAAAGGTAGGGCTGCAAAATAGTTGTACCATCTTTTCATGTTAAAATCTGGATTGAAAGGACCTGCAACTAAAATTAGGTTAGGCAGAACGATGATTTTTTTTGACACTAAAATGGAAAGTGGGGCACCGTAAGAGTGCGAAAATATAAACACTTTTGCTTTCATGCTGTTAATTTTATATTTCGTTTCTAATTCGCTGTAAATTAATTCGGCTTGCTCAGGCATTTTAGGTTGTGATTTAAATTTTTTAGAGTTCCCATATCCTGGTCTATCTACAAAAATCATATTAAAATTTTCGTTAAGTATCTCGTCGTTTTGATATTTTTTAAAAGCTTTGTGATCGCCAGGCGAACCGTGAATAAATATTATTGTTTTCTTAGATTCATTCAGTTCGGTGTGATTTGAGGTAGAAAAAACAATGTCTTCAGCCATTAAAGGACTAAAGACCAAACAGGTTAATAGAACTAATCCAATCTTTTTGAATATCACTTACTCACGAATTCAGGACTTAATTTAAAGCTGATAACTTTACCGAAGTCGTCACCAGAAAATCTGACTTTCTTTTGGTTCGATAAAAGTTCTTTAATTTTTCTAATTTCAGTTTGAAACTTATTGTCTGGTCCACCTGACCAAACAATGATTTCGCCGTCTGCAAGATCATCTTTTTTATTCACTAAATATTGAAACGGATAGCCCCATGGATCCAATCCAATGCCACCCTCTAAAATTTGTGGTGGTTGTTGTTCTGTAGAAGCTAGTGATCTTGATGCACCAGGGGATAGGTTCATTAGCTCTTGATAATCAGATTGAAAACCAGTTTCTATCAACTGTTGGGCATACTTTTCTGCACGGTTAAGAGCTTGAACGTGATCCGAACTTTTTTCCATGGTGTTGAGAACAAAAACTGCGATTCCAACAAGGATTAATCCAGCGATAAAGCTGACAGAAGCCAGAGTTTGATCATCTTTCATATTTTCAGTCTTACCTTTTTCGCTCATCTTATACTCCTATATCTTTAAATTAAATTATCCCAAAAAATTACTGCGCACAACAGTATGAACCTGTTATATCGGCAGGCCCTTGAATTACTGGAGTGAAAATCACTTTATTATTCATAATTGAAATAGTGGTCGTTTGCGCTGGTCTTATAGTGATCTCTGGAGTTCTTACCGGAGTACACTGTAAATCAAGTGACGACATTGTTCTAGTAATGTTGTTAGCAAACAAATTTAAGTGCGACAAATAATCGTTGCTACAGATACTTCCAACTCCGCCGCCAGTCGATTGTGACAAGGCTTTGTAGTGCGTTCCGTAGAAGCTCTTCGCACCTGAACCTTGTGCATCTTGCTGCGCTTTGCATGTAGAATCATTAACGATGATAGAATTCACATTAAACTTTTTACTGTTTCCAAATGTATTTCTAACTGTTGTTGGAAATGATGTAGGAAAGTTTAAAGCTTCCATAGGTTTATATTGTAAAGTGCTAAGTGAAGCATTTCCACCAACTGATCTTTCATCTTCATCAGAAATCAAAATTACAGACAGAGCTGCATTTGATCTAAAGCATTTAGAACGGCCATTGTCTTGAACGGCTAAGTTCATCGCTTTAATACCTTGTTCATCGTTATTCCAACCATGACCAATCCATTTGATTGTATTTACAAATACGTTTTCTAAGCTTGGTGTTGATGGTTTTAAAATATGAGATGTAGTTCCTTGCCATTGTATTGGACGACCTTTGTAGTAATCAGTGTCAGTCGTAGTCACACACATCTGCCAGTCCACTTTGCAACGGTTTGTTAAATCATCAGCAAAACCTTTTAATCTATTCGCTAATTTTAAATTGTCTTGGGCCATTGAACCTGAGTCATCCACAACAAGTAAAATATCAAGTAAGTTAGCTGAAGCTTCAACGCTTGCATTTATATTTCTTGAATCCGAACACTGACCTACACACGGTGTTGTATTACAAGCCATTGTCTCTGAAGGTTTAACGCCAGTGCAGAAACTGCCTGTGACAAAAACGCCATCATCTCGTTGACAGGATACAGATCTTGATTGAGTACCACCACCACAAGTTTTAGAGCATGAGCTCCAAGCACCTGAAATCCAAGTATATGTGGATGTGCAAGGCTGAGTGTTACATATTTGTTCCGAAGGAGGTCTGGTTCCGGTGCAAAGACTTGCATCGACTGTAGATCCAGCTTGGTTTGCACAATAAACAATTCGCGTTTGAGTTCCAGTACCGCAAGTTTTAGAGCATGAACTCCAGTCTGTTGTTCTCCAAGAATAACTATTTGGGCAAACTTCTGTATTACATACATCTTGTGTAATTGGTTTAGGTGATGGGCATCTGCTATCTTGCGAAGTTGTACCATCTCTAAATTTACAAATAACCGATCTTGTTTTTGTTCCGCCACCGCAAGTTGCTGAGCATGAACTCCAATCGCCGATCAACCATGAGTAGTCTGCTGTACATGCTTGAGCATTACAAATTTGACTTGTTGCAGGCTTAGTTCCTGGGCATCTTCCGTCAGGAGTTGTAACACCATTGCTGTCTTTGCAAATAACTGTTCGAGTTTGTGTCCCGCCGCCACAAGCAACGTCGCAAACCGTCCAATCTGAAATTTCCCATGAAAAAGAAAGTGAACCGTTATCGCAATCTGGGCCTTCGCAGCCTTCTGTTGTGAATTCGCTATCAGAACATCCAAAGATGAAAAGTAAAGCTATACACGCTGCAAATTTATAAATCATTTTCACGGTCATCGATTTAGGAATGATGTACATAAGTTATCCTCATAGTTTTATCTATTCTAGGTTTGTATCGGATTGAGATCAGTAAGACTTTAATGTCTTGGGTTTGACTTTCAAAAAAATAGGACGTAAGTCGGAATTATGAACTCAAATCATCAAAAATTCGCAGATTTTGTAAGGCTTTACGACGTTGTGGTCTGGGATTGGAATGGAACACTTTTAAACGATTCTGGTCACACACTTAAAGTTATTTGCCGTATTTTAAAAGAAGAAGGTCTTCCTGAGATATCTATAGATGAGTATAGAAAGTATTTTGGCTTTCCCATATCAAACTACTATGCCTCACTTGGGTTACCGTCAGAAGGTCCAGAGTTCGATAGAGTGGCTCATAAATTTGTGAACGGCTATCGTGACTACTATAATGAGTTAGAACTTTATCACGATTCCATTAGCTTACTTGAAGCTGTAAAAAGCTTGTCTATTAAACAATATGTTTTGTCGGCAGCCCAATTAGATGATCTGAAAATGCAAATGGGTAAGTTTCAAATCATGGACTATTTCGCTGATCTATCCGGAGCCACTGACATTTATGCCCACGGAAAAATCGGGCAAGCCAAAGTTATGAAAAAGTATTTCGATTCCAAAGGATATAAAAAAGGTCTATATATAGGTGACACGGATCATGACTTTGAAGTCAGCGAAGTATTGGGCTTTGATTTTTGTTTTTCTCAAGAGGGTCATCAATGCATCTCAAAGATCGACGTAACAAAAGTGTCTTATATTTTACAAAATCGTAATCAAAATGAAGAAAAATTAATCTAAGTTTGAGTCATGTTAAGATAATTTGACAAAGGAATCGTCACTTTTGATCGACTTCCAAGTCTTAGGTACAGAAAGTCTTTAGTCTAGTTAGAAGTTTCACCGAAATTTCTAACATGAAAACATTTTTAAATACAATCACTGTCGTATCCGTACTTACATTAGCAAATTTTGCTTTTGCACAAAACAAAACCGCTGACTATTGGCAATGTGAAAGTCGCCAAGGTGGAAGTTGGACTGTTGGTCGAGCTGCTAGCATCTGTTTAGTAAAACCTTTTCAACAGCCTGTTGAAGTCACGTCGTACTGGTCACAAGTCACGTATGATGATGCGAAATACGATTCGTCAGCAACAGTAAAAGACCAAGAAAATAGAAGATATGCGACAGAAATGAACGCGCTAGTTTCTGGATTTGCAGAAAAATACTTTTTAAAAAGAAAACCAACAGCATCGAGCGGGGAAGTTCAAGCTTGGTTAAAAGCTATTTTAGCTGTTTCTTATCATGAAAGTATTTGGACTCATTATAGAAAAGGTAGCGATAAGCAAATGCGTATGCTTCGTGGAGACTACGGTCACGGTCACGGGTTGATGCAAGTGGATGATCGCTGGCATTACGCTTATGTCAGAGAGGGCGGCGCTGCAAGAATTCAAGATAATATTATTTACGGTTTGGATTTATTTTACTCTTTATGGACAAAAGCAGGTCAGGCAAGTTGCGTCGGTGGAGCAAGTAACTATTTAGCCAGAACGCGGTCAACTTACTCTATGTATAATGGAGGCGAAAGCCAAGTTTGTCGTTGGACGAACACTTCCCACAAG
>JANODG010000174.1:0-4682 GCA_031412575.1 Bdellovibrionales bacterium | reverse complement strand
CTTGGAAACCCCAAGCCTCCGACAATGCCACTTACGAAGAAAACCAAATCTTCGTGCATTTTTTAGGAGTTGGGCATTACAGATCCATTCAAGAAGTTCCTGATCTAGCACTAAAAAAGATCGAAGAGATTAATAAGTCCGATCCTATCGACATTGTACATTCTTTTGATACACGCTTTAAAAATTTTAAAAAAGTGTTTCCAAAAAAACCATTCGCTCTTAGCTTCGGAGTCGAATGCACATCCATGATGGATGTCTTCGATAAGTTTTCGAACTCGTATACGTCTGACGTTTATGCCTTAATTTCTACTTTTAGGGCTGCATTTTGGTTTCTAAAAAAATATTTTTTAGAAGACTATTCTATTCTTAAACAAGCTGATGGCATTTTAGTCACAAGTCCCCGACAAACCTTGGCATTAGATAGATATTATTTGTATGCAACAACACGCACCTATCAAATTCCCTTAAGTTTAGCTTCGGGATATTTTCCTAAAAAAGAAAAAAACGAAAAGCTGATGGAGCAACTTTCTTTAAGCTACAATTCACAAATAGTTGTGGCCAGGGACAGTTTCCACGACATCAAACAGACTGAATTTTTACTCTATGCTTTTGCTGAAGTGGCAATTAAAAAACCAAGAACAAAGCTATTAATTATTGGAGACGGTCCAGAATTTAAAATAGCCGAACGAACTTGTATTGAATTGGCCTTGGACAATCGCGTGATTTTTTTAGGTAAGCTAAGCAAAAAAGTGTATATGGATTACATTAATTTAGGTGATATTTTTGTTCATTTATCTGGTGACACTTCGGGTTTGGGAATTGCACTTCTAGAAGCCATGTCCCAAGAAAAAATCGTTATCGGATCAGAATTCAGCCCGATTTCTAACTTCATCACCGATCATGAAAATGGTTTACTGATCCGCCCAGGTGAAAGCGACACTTTAGTGAAACTGATAACTGAGATTTTTGAGAACCCACAAAAGTATGAAGAGTTTGGCCGCCAAGCTAGAACTAAAATCATCGAAACTTTGGATCGAAAGAAGTTGGCACAAACGACATCATTGGCTTTTGAAAATATCATCCGGCAAAAACAAAAGCCTTTTTATAAATTTATTTAAGGAACAGCTCATTTAAACCAAATTAGATAAGAAGACTCAATAATCCTTGTTTGTAATAAAATCTAAGCCTAGTTTGGCTTCGAGTTGGCTAAATCATAATCAAACTTAGCTGCACGATGGCTTAAGTGCTTATATTTAAAGAAAAAACTTGGGTTTGGGTTTGTTCTTGAATATGATAATGCCATGACAAAGTCAGATTTAATAAATCTTATCTCTTCGAAGGCCAATATCACTCGCTTAAAAGCAGAGGCTGTGGTGAACACAATTTTTGATAGTATGGTTGAAACTCTTAAGGATGGGCATCGTATAGAAATCCGTGGCTTTGGTTCTTTTGTAAACCGTGAATATGAAGCCCGCGACGGCCGTAACCCACGAACTGGCGAATTGATCAGTGTCGCCGGGAAAAAGCTTCCTTTCTTTAAAGTTGGAAAAGAACTAAAAGAAGAGCTTAACGCAGAATAATCATGTTTTGATTGCTTTTTTTAATTCAAGATTAACTTGGGCTATTTGATTAATTGCTTCGAGAAAATAATTTAAAATCATCAATTTTTTCTAAGCCGTTGATCGCCATAAATAAGCGATCAAGTCCGAAGGCAATTCCGCAACATGCTGGAAGTTTTTCATTCAAACTAATGAGTTCCAAATCCAAGGGATGCGGTGATTTCCCTTGCGCAACTCGCTTACTATTTTCTGCAGTCCAACGCGCTTTTAAAGCCTTAGAACCCGTCAGCTCGCAAAACGCATTTCCAAGCTCCATACCCTTCCAGTAAATTTCAAAACGATCAGCCCAACCCTCGTTATTAATTTTGGATAAAGCCGCTTGGCTTGGAGGATAAAACTTAACAATCGTAAAAATATCGAAGTCAAAATAGGGTTCGATTTTTTCTAACCATATTCTAAAAAACGCATCATCAAAACTATCATCTGCCGTAAGGGTTAACCCTAAACTTAAAGCAAATTTTTTAATTTCTTTGACTGAAGTGTCTGGACTTAAATCGAAGCCAATTTGTTTAAATAAATCCGAAATATTTATCGTCTTTGTTTCAAATTTTGGAGGATGATTTTGACGAGTTAATATCAAATTTAAAATGTCCTTAACCTGATCAATGAAACCATCCAAATCTATATCGTTCTTGTAAAACTCAAGCATTGTAAATTCAGGGCTATGATGATCTGAAAGCTCATGATTTCTAAAGCAAGATTTGATTTCAAAAACGTCTTTCAAGCCTAACGATAAGGCTTTTTTGAGGTGGAATTCCGGGCTGGTGGGGAGTTGGAATTTCTGTTTGTAGGCACCAAATTCGAAATCCATTTCAAAGGGTTCTAACTGCGATTCCATGGCACCTGAGGTTACTAAAAATGGGGTGATGACTTTTTTAAACCCTTTATTTTTAAGTACACTTTCAACCAAGTCGTTAAACTCAATCCACTTTAAAAAGAGATTTAATTTTTGATCTGTCGAAGGATTAGATTTTGATTGATTAAACATCTTGAGCACTCCGTAGTCGGCATTTACATACACTAAACCCAAGCTTAAGAGAAGGATGACGGCACACACCTGATCAGTAGCATTCGCACTAGAGTCCTACGTACAATAAACTCACATTTTTTGAAAGAAGTCTTGACCAGAGGCGAACTTCAAGGGAAATGTAATAAGGATTCGAAACTATTTGTTAGGCTTTCGAAAAATCATTGGCCAATCATAATGGTCTAAACTTTTAGGCGAACCCTTAAAAGCCCATAGGAGAGTAAAAATGAATATATCTCAAGAGATCGAAAAAAGAGTAAAAATGTTAATGGACAACAAAAATGTTCAATATCTAGTTTCTGAACTTGATAAAGCGACTAAAGAACTTAAAAAATTCGAAGTGGCTAAATCCCTAGAAAGCACAGCTAGTAAAAAATTAAACGATCTAGACTCTAAGTACAAAAACATTAAATCACAAATTAACAAAATCCAAAAACAAGTCGATCTAGAGATGAGCCGCGCCTACACAACAATTAAAACTGCTCAGCAAGAAGCAACTAAGTCTTTGATGACAATCACTAAAACTGTTGAAAATGAAAGTCATCGCCTGAAGAAAGTTGTTAAAGCAGCGTCTTCAAAAAAAGTAAAAAAGGCCCCAGCTAAAAAAGCTCCTGCTGCAAAGAAAAGTCCCTCAAAAAAGGCTCCTGCAAAGAAAAAGGCTTCGTCTAAAAAATAATTTCATTTTAGTTGAATTTGAACATCTGGGTTTAAGCGCAATGCACTTAAACCCTTTTTTTATAAAAAATTACGTCTATGTGATGTACAACTTCAAAAAAGCCAATAATTAGACATTTAAAATGCGAGAAGTTACAGTATTTCAAGTTGGTTAAAGTACTTAAAGTAATCCCTACCCACGAGGCCTTAAAATGAGTTTTATATTCGAAAACAGACACATCGGTCCTTCTTCAGATGATACGCAATCTATGTTAAGTGCATTTAAAGTTAAAGATTTAAATGAATTCACAGACCAAGTTGTTCCATCAAATATCCTAGCTAAAACTCCATTTAAAAATATCGAGGCGCTTTCTGAATCTCGATTTCTAAATAAAGCTAAAAGTATTGGTGATAAAAATAAAAACTTAAGAAGTTACATTGGTCAGGGGTATTACAACACAGTAACGCCATCCGTGATCTTAAGAAATATTTTCGAATCCCCAGCGTGGTATACCTCTTATACACCTTACCAGGCTGAAATTGCCCAAGGTCGCTTAGAGGCCATTCTAAACTTTCAAACTATGGTGACTGATTTAACGGCTATGGATATTGCCAATGCATCGCTTTTAGACGAAGGCACCGCTGCCGCAGAAGCTGTGAGTTTAGTTCTTTCAGTCACTAAAAAGAAAAATCCTAAAACTGTTGTTTGTGATGAGAATTTATTTATACAAACTTTAGACGTCATAAAAACACGAGCGCATGCTGTCGGTTTAAATGTGGAAGTTAAAGATCTTTCGCAATTTGATTTTAGTCAAAATAGCGAAGATTATTTGTGCGCGATTTTTCAATATCCAAATGCCTTAGGCCAAGTTGAAGATCCAACTGCAATCGTCAATAAAATCCACGCCCAAAATATAATGGCCATTTGCTGTGCGGATTTATTATCGCTAACACAACTCAAACCCCCTGGAGAATTAGGTTTTGATATTGCCGTTGGAAGTTCCCAACGTTTTGGTGTGCCAATGGGTTTTGGTGGTCCTCACGCGGCTTACTTTGCAACAAAAGATGAATTTAAACGTTCGATGCCTGGAAGAATTATTGGTGTGTCTAAAGATCGTCTAGGGCAAACGGCATTTAGAATGTCTTTGCAAACAAGAGAGCAACATATCCGCCGCGATAAGGCGACAAGTAACATTTGTACGTCGCAGGTTTTGTTAGCTGTAATGGCTTCGATGTACGCCGTTTATCACGGTCCCCATGGACTTAAAAAAATATCTGATCGAATTTTGAATTACACTTTGAACTTAAAAAACGAAATCACAAAACTTGGTTTTAAAACCGTAAATGAAACTGCGTTTGATACATTGTCTTTTTTTGAAGGC
>JANODG010000173.1:0-11120 GCA_031412575.1 Bdellovibrionales bacterium | reverse complement strand
GAGGAAAATCATTAAATGTTAAAATTAATTGAACGCTAGGTTTTTTAATTCTAAGTGCAAGGCTAAAGTGACAATGCCCGCCTATTTTAAAAGCTCTATGTCCTTTATATTTTAGATAGAAAAATCCAAGCTTTGAGCAAGGCTGCGCGCCAACGAGCCGATTTCAAAATTATAATTCTATTCCAAGAAAATTTTAAAATTTCTTCCAAATAATTTAGAAAATATAAATTCAATTATTGATTTAAAATGTAGGATTTAAATTTATTTGGGATTAGTCTTTTTTGACGCAAATAACTTGGATGCCGTTTTCGAGAAGTTCTAGTTCGTAGCCGATGTTTTCGATTTGGGTTTCAACGTAAATTCGGCTTGGCTTTAAGAGGACCATTAAGATTTCGGAGGGGACCACTTGAGACACTTGGTAAGCTAGCTCCTCACCTTGCTCGCCAAGAGGTGCGTTCACATCAATCGGAAATTCTATGCCGAAGTCAGTGGTAATATATATTTCAAGAAAACCTGTTAAGAAATTTTGCTCGGCTTGCGTTCGTGCAAATCTGTCTATGTTTTCGCGCAGTTGATTTCGGAAGATCTTTAAACGTTCTGTACGAATTTGTGAATGAGCAATGCTATCCATATTAAGTGTGCCATCATCAATCTTTAGCACTTGAGAAAGCGTTATTAACTGTTGATTTAAATCGTCTTCATCAGAGCGTGCCCAAATTAAATTGCTCTTGCCGAGAGTTTGAGATTCGACACTTTTTTGTGGGAAGGTATTGTAAGCTTCAAACTCATTATAATTTTCTACAATCTCGCTGACGGTAGGCAGGTCCCACAATCCACTCAAACTTAAACACATGGACCTGGCCTGAGACCAATCACTGGCGCCTTCAAACGCTTTGAGCTCTAAAGCTTTTGCTGAATTCATATTTGATATAAATAAAATAGGTAATAGAAATAACTTCATGGAATCGCCCCTCATCCGAGGTATTTGTTAACAAATACCTGAATTCAGGGCAAATGAAATTTTTTGAAAATGGATGTGGTAGACTTGAGAAATATTTAAATTCTTCAAACTAAGCTGTCTAGTTCACTCGTGCGCTTTTCGGGCGGCTACCGTTCAGTCCGCTTCGCTGGGACTTCCGTCCGCACGCCCGGCGCACTTCGCTGAAACTTTTCCTGCTGCGCAGGGCTTTATGGAATCTTCACCGTTTGGCCAATTCGTACTTTAGAACGAACTGTAAGACCGTTGAAACTTGCAAGTTTTGATAAACCAATTCTGTATCGTGTTGCAATTCCTGATAAAGTTTCGCCACGACGAATACGGTGAGTTTTTGCATTTATTCCAACTGATCCTGAGTTGTAGTTTTTATAAGCAGCTGCTGCAACTCTTTGATTTGTAGGGATTCTAACTTTCATACCAGGATAAATCACCGAACGTTTTGAAAGTCCATTTTCTGCAAGTAGTGCGTTTACAGAAGTTCCGTAACGGCGAGCAATACGGTACATGCTGTCACCACGGCGAACTCTGTGAATCGATTCACCTTCATAAGCATGGTATTTTGTTTTAGAAATACTATTTTCTGCAGCAGCAAGCGCTTGATCACCAAGTCCTTTAGGAACTTTGAACGTCACTGAAGTTCCAGAATATATTGGAACGAAGTCTGTATTGAATGATGGATTTAAATCTCTCAATTCTTCTTTTTGAACTTTTAAATTTTCAGCTAACTTTGTAATGCTAATTCCGTGCTTTAATTCAATCTTATCAAATTCAATTTTTGGAAGTCTTGTCACATGTCCAAAACCATAGGCTTGCGGATTTTTACAAATTAACGAAGCAGCTACAAATTTCGGAAAGTAGTTCACAGTTTCTTTAGGCAACTGACGAGTTAAAGCTAAAGTCCAAAAATCTCTGGTGTAGTTTCTCATGATGGCTCTCATCACACGATTTTCACCAGCATTGTAAGATGATAAAGCTAAAGGCCATGAACCAAAAACTTTATACAAAGCCTTGAAGTATTGAGCCGCAGCTTGTGTCGCAAGCTCTGGGTTTTTTCTTTCATCCACTAAAGAGTTGATAGTTAGTCCGTAACCTTTTCCAGTTGATCTAATGAACTGCCAGTAACCCACAGCACTTGCGTGCGAATGAGCGTGCATATTAAATCCAGATTCAATCAAGGCCACATAAATTAAATCGCGTGGTACGCCTTCTTCTTTTAAGATATCAGTCATGTACTCTTCGTATTTACCTAAACGAGATAAATATCTTTCCATGTGTTCACGACCACGACCTTGAAAATAATCGATCCATCTCTGAACTAATTGTTGGCCTTGTGGAGGCACGGTTAATAAATCATTAACATCTAATGGGATTGGTTTTGGCAAAGCTTCAATAGTCTCGGCTTCATTTTCAGTGATATCTAAGCCTTCAACTTTCATTTGTGATTCTAAAAATGTTTTATTTTCAGATGCATTAGCTGATGTCATAGGTAGTGTCTCGATTTGAGACGGCTGATTTGAATTCTTCTGAGATCTGAATTCTGGTGCATGTACACATGCAGATGCAAAGCTTAATAAAAAACCTAGCGTTAAATAAGAGCTGAAATTCCTGATGTTTAATTCCTTTATATGCACAAAACCCCCAAGCGAGTAATAAGAATACTCTATAATAAAATCGGACACAATAAGCAAAATATAAGCTGAAATTATAAAACCTATACTAATAACCTGCTTAATATTTATAAAATATAATGCAAACCCTAGACCATGCTCTCAGTTTGAATTTAAAGCCATCACACCCAATTTCACTGTTCATCTTTTTGATAATACACCGAATTTCCAACACCCTCAAAATCCCCAACCTCATCTCTAACCTACCCCAACCAACGTCTCATAATAATCCACCCACTAAATCAGATATCAGATATCTGATAACTGATATCTGATACCTGATATCCGGTTTATAAACAAATTATATCTACAAAAGAGGGAGGCTAGAAACTCACTTGTTTTTTTGCGTGTGGGTTTTATTTTTGAATTCTGGGATTGAGATATTAAGTGCGCTCGATGGCGCGCAGCCTTGCTAAAACAAATTAAAACTAAAGATATTTAAAAGCCAAAAGGATCATTAAAACAACAAATATGGAAGTACTTGCAAGGCAAGTGACAGTCGCTCGCGCACTTAATATCTCAATCCCAGAATTCAAAAATAAAACCCACACGCAAAAAAACTACAGTGAGTTGCTGGCCGACTTCTCTGTCGTAGACTCTAATTGTTTCCCGGGCTCACAGTTCCACCGCCTAAAACAGGTCTTAAGCGGACTATAATCCTCAAACAACGTATACAAATAATAATTTCTCAAAACCGCTTTAACATAAAACCGAGTTTCTTCCCACGGCATTTCTTCAACCCAAAGGTCTTGCACTTTCCATGAATCTTCATACATCGTGTCTTGCAAAGATGTGATTAAATTTCGATCGACAGACCATTTCTGAAGACGACCAGGACCAACGTTATACGATGCAAGCGCCATAGGAACGTGACCCTTGTAAGCTTCAATGCGTTTTTTAAGATAAAAACTACCTAAGCGAATATTTACATCCGGAGAATATAGTCCCCAAGGCAGTGAAACTTTGTAAAGGCGCAATGACCTAGCCATCTCTTTAGCTGTCCCTGTAAGTAACTGCATCAAACCCCGAGCGCTTGACTGACTCGTCGCATTTTTTTGAAATGCACTTTCTTGTCGGATCAAACCTAAAACTAAAAACGGATCAATGTTGGCGACCGAATGTTTTTTGACCGATTCTAAATACCCTTTCGGATAAGCAATTGGCGTGATCGAAGGATGTATCCAATCCCGTCTGGAGGTCCATACGACATTCATGACTTTAATAGCCGCTAAGGGTTCACCTTCCATATGAAATTTATAAGCAAAAATCATTTGAGATTCAAACGACAAGGAGTTTAAAGTCGAATCCATAAATTTTCTAAAACGTGAATTTAAATTATTTGTGTTGATAAAAACCAAATGTTTTAATTTTCTTTTTTCTTCAGGAACATCAAATTTAAAATTTACTTTTGGTTCAGGAGTGCTTTTTAAAAAAGGCAAATCTTGTGTTAAGCTTTCATTATGAGCCACAACAAGTCCGTAATAAGTGAGTGGATAAAACTGCACTAATTTTGAAGCTTCCTTTTTATAATCATTATCTTTTAAATCTTTAAGAATGTTGTAGTTTAAATACATCGCCTGAAGTTTATATTCAGAGTCCGTGTTCATTAAATGCTTCAGTACAGGTAAAATTTGTTTATCTTTATTAAATCTTAGTCCTATCAATGCAGCATAAAACAAAACAACAGGGCGCTGTTTTACTAAATCATCAATCAATTTGTTATCTTGAACAAATTTAAAACCTTCGGCATATTGTCCAGAATAGATGTAAGCCTTCAAGGCCATGGTTATGTTGGTTTTTTGTTTTGCCGCGTTCAGCTGTTTGTAAAGCTTCAAAATATCTTTAAAATATCCTTGATTTGATAAAACCCAAAAAAATTCATTAAAATTTACATCGATTTGATCAACTTTACTGGCAAGTTCATTTTTGAACTGATCCGAACCACGAACGTAAAGCCAACCCGCTTGACGTGATGCTGCCCCAACACTGTCTTCGTAAATCAAATCACTTTCGACTAACAATTTTAAAAATTCAGAATATTTATTTCTGTTATACAAATTTTTTAATTCTTTGCTGTCAACTTTGGATTTTTTAAGTTCTTGAATTCTTGAATTATAAACTTCGTCTTTAAAATGTTCTGCAAGCATTTCTAAAGATGGAATGTCCTGCAGTTTTGGATCGGATTGCACCATGAACTCTTTTGCAGAAAGTTGATCATTACGATTTAAATAGCCTGCAAAGATTTTTGTTTTAATTTTCGAATCTTCTGTATTTTTTAAATTATTTTCAACGATCTTAATTTGTTCAATGGTTAAATCTAAGTTTTCTTGATTTGAATAAATAATCTCGCTTAATTTTAAAATGTAATTTAGATAAAGATCACCTTCGGACCCATGAACATATTTTAAGATATCTTTATTTAACATTACGAAATATAAATCCGACCATAACTTTAAAAGCGATTTTTCTTTTGAAATCAAAGATTTAATTTCAACTAAACATTTAACTCCAAAAATAAATTTGAAAACATAAAACACAGCGTCTTCTGCTTCTGAAGCGAGATCTTTAACTGCAGTTTCAGAACATGATTTATAAGATCGTTTGTCATGAAGATTTACAATTTTTAAAGTCGCCTCTGCATCAGAGTCCTCTGAATTTATTTTTTTTAGAGTTTCAGCTTGAGGTTCAAAAAAACTGGCCACTGGTTGCGTGTCCAAATCAGCCTTTGTGCTCGCCTTAAGGCTTGAGATTGGGAGACCAAAGATCAATGACACAAATAATACATTTCTAATTGCAAACTTAGCGGCAAGATTAAGCTTCAGTATTATTTTTTGACTCATCTAATGATGATCGCTCAAGAAGTTCTTTTAATGCAAGACACTTTTCTAAAACTTTGTCTTTAGCCTGTGTCGATTCAATCAGATTATTTGGAGCAAAACTATACTTTTGCAAATCTTCATTCAAGCTCGTCATTGAAACTTCAACTGATCGCCTGAGCCCAGCTGGAAGCACGTCCAGAATATCTTCTAACTTTTGAGTTCTTGGTCTTTTATTAGCTTTCGCATTGGCATAGAAATACACGACATTTACAGCCATATTTGAAGCTTCTCGCCAATTATTGGCCTCAATATGTCCCATCAACTTTTGAAATCTTTGGGCTAAATCTTTATTAAAATCATACTTAACTTGAAGCAAAAAATACTTGTAAATCATTAAGCCTAAAGAAATTAAAAAACTTAAGAAAATTATAGTCACACTTTGGCTGGATGAAATGGAAC
Organism: Bdellovibrionales bacterium; assembly: GCA_031412575.1. Lineage (GTDB taxonomy): Bacteria > Bdellovibrionota > Bdellovibrionia > Bdellovibrionales > UBA1609 > JAMLIO01. The sequence goes on along the minus strand of JANODG010000173.1, from coordinate 5,178 downwards.
CAAAAGACGCAGAATCTTTGGAAATTTTCGCGTATGGAGTTGGCTTAAAGCGTCCACTCATATCTGCATCTTTCGCCGTCACGATATCTTGCTGAACTTCGTCGGCCTCTAAGACATTTATAGAAAGTGACCTTGTCTGTGTGTTGTAAAATTTTGCGGCTACCGGGTCAAAAAATGACATCGACAGCCCAGGCAAATTCAGGCTTCCCTTTTTCTGGGGAACGAGCAGTATTTTATAAGTCTTTAGTGACGATAAAGGCGGTTTAAACTGACTCTCTTCACTTGTGTCGTAAACCGTAATCTCGTCTTCAGCCAGACCGAGGTCGGGTAGCTCCATGAACTTCAACTGACCTTCACCCATCACACGAACATAAAATTCAAAAGGTTGCCCGACTTTAAACGATTGATCTTTGATGTAAGAAGTGACTTTAAAATCGCCGACAGCTCCTGTAAAGTCATCGGGTTTAATGGATGGAAGCGGCCGAATCCGAATCAGGGCTTCATCACTTGTTCTTATCAACTCTTTCGCGCCAAAACTAAAAATATTACCAATCAACTGACACTTCACTTCATAAGGATCGATGTAAGCTTTATCTTTCACTATCGGCGTCAGCGCGTAGCTTGCAAGTAAATATCTGGTAAAGTTTCTTCCATTTTTTTGCACTTCTTCCGCTGCCAAAGACGTTGCCAATGAAATTTCATCTTTCCAAAAACCTTCAAGGGCTGGGTATTTTAAAGTGTCGATGTCTGTCACTCGACCGTTGGTGTACAAATACCATTTAGCAACAAACTGTTCTGAATAGTAAGGGTACATGTTAGACAATTCGACGTCGACGAAAAAATCTAATTCACCGGTCTGACCTTTTTGTGGATTTCCAAAACTGTCTCCGCTAAAAAAATTATTAAACACATCTTCTAGTAAATCTCTGGCCCTACCCTGTTTTTGTCTTGGGTTTGCTTTCGAATTAGGTCCCTGATTAGGCCTAGGATTTTGTGCAACTCGTTCCTGAATGTTAAGTCGAACGCCTTTATCAACAACTGCAACTTTGTCGTTCATTTTTAATTTGATTGAGGTGATATTAACTGGACCCTTTTCTAAGGCGCGGTAAAACATAGTTAACGTGATTGTTTTTGACAGTGAAGCAACGCCGTTTCTTATCATTTGCTGCATTGAAAAACTTTGAGATTCACTAAGGTAAGCAATTTTAGGATCCGAAGGAAATTCATGCATTGAAATTACAGGTTGAAAATTACCAACTATAGTTATCACTGCAGAGATTGTAAAAACCTCACCAACAGAAGGATTAGGATTGCTCACTTTAACTTTAATATCTGAACTTCCACTTGCTGAAGCCGAATCAAAATGTACCAAGGAAAAACAGCAGATAAAAAGAAACATAAACAATAATTCAAAAAACAAAGACCTAAAGCCTTGCTGAGAAGTTTCAGTGTTTTTTTGATCTAAAGGATAATTACCAGTTTTTACCACTTGATTCGTTTCCTTTTTTAGATTTAATTTTTAACCCTTGTGACCTAATCTTTTTTTCATCGCCATCAATTTCTTTCATGATTTTTTGGATTTGCTGCTTAGACATTTTTTTAGAATTTTCGTTTTTAGGATCCTTACTCGAAAGATCCTCGTCGGCCGAACCTTTATTTTTTCGCTCAGGATCTGATTCATCACCCTCTGAAGTGTCATCACTTTGTGATTTGTCGTTCTTTTTTCCTTTTCCTTTTTTATTTTTTCCACTTTTACCAGAGTTTGAATCCTTCAGCAGAAGTTCCATATTCTGTTGAACGCGAAGATCAGTTTTAATATCTAAGGCCTTTTGATACGTGGATAAAGCTTGTTCCGTTTCACCCATTTCACCTTGCAAATAAGCTTTTATAAAATAGAGCTCAAACTTATGGTCAGCATTATCGTTCAAAAGGGCCGTAGCTTGTTTTACGGCTTGAACCAGTTCACCTTCACAAATGTAGGTGTGGATTAAATTAAACTTCGGAGCATATCTATTAAAGTCTCGCTTTAAGGAATTCAGTAAAATTTTTCTGGCTTCAATACAATTATTTTGATCATAGGATTTTTTAAAGTTTCTTGATTCTAAAAAATCACAACCCATAAAAGACAAAAGTATAATCAGATTGATCAAATGTTGAGTAAAGTTCAAAATCTTTTTATCCATTGGCGTCATCCTCGATTTCCAAAAGGGGCCGGATCTCTTGGGAATTTGAATTCGAAGTTGCAAAAAAAGATATTGTTAAAAAAACTAAACCAAGAAATAGAAAATACTGGAAGTATTCCCCTTTAACTTCAAAACTTTGGCTTTCAAATTTAGATTTTTTTAAATTCTCAAAATCTTTAACTAAAGCTTGATTAGCCACATTTCCGAAATCTAATTTATAAAAACCGCCACCACCTAAACTTGACAGTTCTTTAAGAAATGAAAAATTTGGTTTGGTCACAACAGTTTGTCCACCCTGATCTTTAAGGTAAGCTGTGGTTTGACCAAACTGGTCGCGAATAGGAACTTGTCCGCCTTGAGTGGTACCAACACCAATCACAAATGTTCTAATGTCCGCTGATTTTAATTCGGAAATCGCGGATTTTGCTTCACCTGAGTGATCTTCACCATCTGTGATTAGCACAACAACTTTGGTTCTGCTTTTTTCACCACCCGCTCCTCCGCGATTAAGTAAATCTTTGGCCTCTTGCAAAGCAAAACCGATGTTAGTACCTTGCTCGCTAAAAATATTAAAATCCAAAGAATCAATAAATAAATTTAATGCTCCGATATCTTGGGTCAATGGTGATATCACGCCGACTTGTCCTGCAAAGGCGATCAGGCCCATTCTGTTACCGTCTAATATTTCAGTTAATTTCTTAAGTTGGATTTGAGCAAGTTTAAGCCTTTGGGGTTTGATATCTTCCGCAGCCATGGACTTGGACACATCGATCACAAAAACAACTTCAACACCTTCAGCATTAAGTTCTAATTTTTGCGACCCCAATTGAGGTCTAAATAAAGCTAACACCACAAATATGGCACCTATTGTAAATGCAATATGTTTTACTAATCCGTATTTGAAGACTGAAAGATTCGTAAAATAATACTTAATAAGTCTTTCAGAATATAGAGACCTTAAAAGCTTTCGCATTAAACCGTACTTATGAATATAAATCACGCTCAATAATAAAATAAAGAACAACCACATATAGTACTCAGAGATGTTATAAAACCTTATCATTTTATGATCGCCCCGCTGTTCCCATCATAGATTTCTCCACAAAATCGTGAGATTAAAAAATTGAGACACGATAACGAAAATTAATCCCCAAAACGCATACTGATCGAAGTGCTCCTTTACTTGTGTGATTCTTTTAACTTCCACTTCAACTTTTTCTAAGCGATCAATTTCAGAAAATACATCGCTAAGATTTTGTGACTTATTGGCTCTGAAGAATTTCCCGCCGGTCTCTTCGGCCATTTTCCTCAGCAGAGGCTCGTTCACTTTGCTGTGCATGGGACGATAAAACTTTTGCACCATGCCGTTGGGAAACTTTCTATAGATTGGAAGCTGGGCCAGGCCATCTTTACCTATACCTACAGTATAGATTTTAATTTCTTTTTGTTTTGCAATTTCAAAAGCTGTGACCGGATCAATGGCGCCGACGTTGCTTTCACCGTCGGTTAAAAGAATAAGTACTTTAGATTTACCTTTAACTTTATCTAAACGTGTCACTCCATTGGCTAGGGCCATACCGATCGCAGTCCCTTTTCTTAATCTTTCACTAGTTTCGACCATAGCTAAACTTTCTAATAAGAGTTTATAGTCTAACGTCAAAGGCACCCGCGTGTAGGATTGTCCTGAAAAAACAACCAAGCCAAGATAATCGTTTGATCGCTTTTCTATGAATTGCTTAATCCTAAGTTTTGCCGCTTCTAAACGGTTTACCGGAAGCATGTCTTCAATCAACATACTGTCTGAAATATCTAAGACCATCATGATATGGATGCCTTCGGATGTTTGCTGAGTAAGTTCGTTTTTTGTTTGTGGTCGTGCCATGGCAATTATAATCAAAACTATTCCCAACAGAAATATAAGCGAATTTAAGCGTGCTAGAATAAGCTTTAATAGTCCTGCATTTTTTGTTTTAAAATACTCCACTAAGCCAAAAGCGTCGACAAGCCCACTTTCATTTTTAGATTTAAACTTAATTCGTTTTATGAGATAAATGGCAAGAATCAAAAATACAAATAAATACAGGAACTCTGGGTTTTTAAGTTGTGATAAAAAAATCATTTTTTCACCACCCGTTCTTCTTTGTTAAACTTATCTGCAAAAATCAGAGCGTCGTGGATTAATGTGTCTAAGTCAGACTTAATAGATGCTAAATCTTGCGATCCATTCTTTAAATCAAAAGTTATTTTTTTAAGCTCATTTTGCAAATAAAAGTATTGTTTAGTAAGCGCAGATTTAATTTTAAGCTTAACAAATCTCTTTTGAACCATATTTTCATTAAAAACAAAGGCTGGATAATTTAAACCGAAGCTTACAAATGTAACGAGTTGTTTGTAAAGGTTTAAGGTCAATTCATTAAGCTCGGATGCATTTAAGTTTTTTTCTAACATTCGCTTTGCTAAGCGCGCTTGCTTTTGAAATTCAAAAAATGCAGATAAGCCAGTCTTAAACGAATTTAGCTTTAGCATCCCGCGGTCATACTTCCTGGTGTCTCGATATATTTTCGCTAACATCAGTATCAAAACAATGGCTAAAAGGCCCAATTCATACCAATAGAAATTTGATAACTTGGTTATGAGCGGCCCCTGAGGGGGATGCATTTGAGTTTTTTGTTTTAATAAAGTTTTGACCTCAAACGCCGGTGGTGAGATTAAAATATAATCGCCCCCAACATTTAATTTTATTTTTCTAAGATTATGCTTTCCTACACCCCATGATGTTGTCGAAAGAAACAGTTCGTTGTTGGATTTATATTTATGCCTTAAAATAACTAATTCGTAATTTTCTAAATTTTCATTATCGTCAAAGTTTGGCTTTAAGGATGGGTTTATGGGTCTACTACCCTGGCATAAAATGGCAAACTTTTGCCCTACCTCGAGTGGAAAATAGGTTGAAAGTTGAAATTCGCAAGACCAATCTTTAAGTTCAGCCATTATG
>JANODG010000172.1:0-5760 GCA_031412575.1 Bdellovibrionales bacterium | reverse complement strand
AACCTTACAATGCTTCTGGAATTGAAATGTCAGTTTCGCAAACCAGTGATGCCGTTAATATCAGTGTGCTTCCGCAAACTCCGATTGGTTTAAATCTTGTGGCACAAACTACGAACTCAGTCCAACTCTATTGGTCAACTGTTCCTAGTGTCTCTTTTTATGAACTTCTAAGATCCGATTTAGTCGCGGGACCTTTCACAGTTGTGGCTTCACCAACTTCGACTTCAACAGATTTTATTGATAATACTGTGATACCTGGTCAAGATTATTTTTATCGTCTAAGAGCAGTAAATTCATCAGGGGTAAGATCTAACAATTCAAACCAAGTTGCAGTCAGACTTGTTACGGGACCAACAAATTTGACGGCTTCGAATGTATCCACAGGAATTAATTTATCTTGGAACTCTTTGGCTGGTGCAACAAGTTATGAAGTTTTAAGGTCTTTAAATCCGACAGGTCCATTTGGACGCTTAACAACGACAGCTAGTTTATCTTTTATAGACACTAATGTTGTGGCCGCTGAAACATATCATTATGTGGTGCGCGGCGTTTTTGTCAGTGCCCTCAGATCTGTAGAGTCTCCGCCGGTTTCTATTCTGCGAGATGGATCGTTACGTTTACAAGTTCCAATCGAGCTTACGGACACAGCTCTAGCTTCTAGCGGAACATTAGACTTAGCTTTTAATAGAACCTTAACGTCCTTTAATTCTAACGATTACGACGGTGTGACGGGTTATGAATTCGAAGTGGTCGCAACCAATACAGATTCCGCGCCACGATCAGTGGGAATAATTAATTCTTCAAACGTTATGATAGATTTTTTAACTGTTCCAGCAAACACATTCGTTCCAACTTTAATCAAAAGTAACATCAGTATGTTCACTGGATCACAAAAACTTCGTTTAGAGCTTGAGCAAACTCAGTCTGATGGGCAGTTGTCTGTCTATTCTGCTAAACTTTTAATAAATCAAGTCAATGCAACAAAAACAAAAATTTACTACCCACTACTGAATTCGGATGAGACACCTTTAAATGTAGATGAAGATTTATTTGCTTATTCGACATCAAATTTAAATTATCATGATTTTATAAACATAAATTATTTTACAAGACGGGCCTTGAGCTTGGATAAAATTGAATCCACAAATGCATGGGAACTTGAAGTTCTAGTTTCAACCCAAGGTGGTGCCGAAGGAATTCTAGCCTTGCAAAATTTGAATTCAATGCAGATTGTACCCACCACCGAAACTCGATTTGCTGGTTCGTCTTTAAAAATGGCTTCAATCCCATTTAATGAAGGCATCATTCAGTTCAGAGCTGCCAACGAAAATCATAATTATGGATTGGTTGTTAAATGCGAATACTACTGTGGAACAGGCAGTGTAAGACTGCACAAAGCAGGCTTGTGGGTGAAGTTAAAAAACATGTCCAAAACCAGTGTGGTTTACAGGACTTCGGGTCTAAGACGAAATATTTCTTCAGTGACGAATATCACGGATCACAGAGCTAGTTTGGATCTTGCGCGTTTCAGTTCGTCGAGAGTTTACTTCCAAGTGATGGCTGAAACAGACACATTATCGCAAGGGCAAGCTTCAGCGATTCATCATGGTGCAAATTCCGGTAGCTCAGGTCTGAATACACTTACAGGTTCGACAGTTCTTATAAATCCTTCAACAATTCAACTTTATCGCAGTTCAGAAATTACTTCAGTGCCTTTAAACAACAGGCATATGACCACAGTTACTCCATCTCAAGGTCAAATCACAATAAGAAGTTCACAACTTTTAATTGAAACGGGTCCTTAGAAAACTTAAAAACCTTTGGGCTTAACAAATTTTTTGCCTCGACGAAGCTCTGTATTTTCTGGTCCTGTGTACTGTTTGTTCAATACAAAAGTCTTAATTGTTGTGAACAATCTTAAATTTTTGAGAGCTATTTAGGCTCTTAAGAAAATCTTAAAAAATAAACCAAGTCTATAGTTTAGAAACCCTAGCTTTGTTATCAAGAGGACTCGTGTTTTTCTCGATAATTCTTTTGGAAGGGAATGTTTATGATCACGATTGTTCTTAAAATTTTATCGCTTGTTTTTGCACTTCAATTTCTTGCAAATTGTGGGACGACTCCTTTCAAAGTTGTTTCCGAGCCAGACCAAGCCCAAGTCTTTATCGTAAGTGGTGATCCTAGAGAGGAAAAGCCCATTGGATTAACGCCGCTTCTTAAAACAGATAAAGATTTAGAAGAATATTTGAAAGGACAAAATTTTCCAGGTGGTCTTGTTAACTTAGTGATTAAAAAAGATGGTTATAAAACAAAAGATCTTTGGGTGCCTATCAATGCCGGTGGAAATTTGGGAACACAATTAGTTTTAAAGCTTGATGAAACAACAAGTCGTGAAGATGAAGTGAAGACGGCCCAAGTGTTACTTGAAAGATTATTTTTATCTCAACAGTTTGCTAAGACGTCGCAACTTGAAAGAGCTTTAATTGAAATTGATAAAATTCTAGAAGTTTTCCCAAAATTTGATCGTGCGTTAAGCATGAAGGCAGCCATTCATTATGCGAAGGGCGAATTTGAAGAAAGCCTTAAATGGTACGAAAGTGCATTGGCTGTAAATCCAGAACTAAAAACAGCGATTGATATGGCCGGTAAAGTTCGAGAGACTTTAAGACTGCCGACACGTATACCTGATCGTTTACCTGCTGTTGATAACCAAATTTCTAATCCAAGCTCTACTCCTGGGACATCTAGCGCTCCGAAGGCCAATCCATGATAATTCGTAATCCTCTTAAATTAAAATATATCTTGAGCCTAAGTCTCTTGATTTGCTTTTTTGTGTCTCCATTAATGGCCCAAACGGCACCGGTAAAACCTGCCTCTGCTCAAGGGGCAACTAAGCCTGTGGCTGCAACTGGCACATCAACAACAGACGCAACATCCCCTTTAAGACGTGCTGATGTGATCAGCGTGAAAGCGGCATTAGAAGACATGCTTGTGAGAAGATACGCACAAGAGTTATCTGCTATTGTATCTTATGAAAGATTTAACGTTGGCGCCCGATTTGAATTGATAGTTGTCGATGACAAAGACGATAAAAGAAATAAAAATGCCAATGAAAATTATACGGATTTGGATTTAGGATATTTAGATGCAGACACATTGTTTGACCGCTATTCAAATATCGAATCAGGCACAGTAAGTCCACTTGCAAAATATGCAATTAAAGCTGTGGCTATCAACGTTGGTATTCAAGAAAATATGGGCGAGCAGATCAAAAAATCTGTGGACGATTGGCTTCAGGCCCGAATCAAAGACGAGTTTGGTTCAATTGGTAAAGGGCAAGTTCAATTTATTCAATCGGAAAATTCAAACCCAACAACCTTAGACCGCATCATTCAAATGCAAGGTTTGGTGGGACAACTTATTTTAGCTATCGCCATTTTGTTAGGTGTTATTTTATGGCGTCTATTGAGTGGTAGTTCTTCTAAGACGGATCCTTTACAATCTTCAGTGAATATTGAAAGTAAAACTGAAATGAAAGCAGGCGAAGGCTTAGCTGGTGGTGCTGTCGCTCAAAATGCGGAAAAAGAAAAAGAACGTGCCCTTGAAACTAAAATTGACCACTTGTCATTTCAGATTAAAGATTTAGCCCCTATGCTTTTAGAGCAACTTGAACTTATTATTAGTCAATGGTGTGAACAAGGTGAAGAAGGCTTAATGCAAATAGCTTCTTTTGCAGAAATTTCCGGAAGTGTAGTAGGAACTTTACCAATTCCTAAAGAACATAAAAAGAAAATGGGCGATGTGTTTGCTCAGATGTCGTCACTGTCATTAGTACGTCGACATGAAGTTATAAATAAAGTTTATTGGGATTTAGTGGCGTCACTGAATTTAGGAACAGATGCTTTACATCGTCCATTCTCTTTCTTAGGGAATTCATCGGTGGGCACAGTCAATCAGGTTTTGTTGGGTAATGATACAGACATCCAGACGGTGGTGTCGCTTTACATGCCGGAAGCTATGCGAAAGAATTATTTTTCTAAACTTGAGAGCGCTAAAAAAATTGAGCTTTTAAATGCAGCTGCTAAATTAAGTACAATCAGCCAAGACCGTTTGCAAGGGATCGAAGATCAGATCGCCCCTTACTTTGAACAGAAAGTTAGTGATGCTGAAGTTTCAATGTCAATGACCTTAAGTAAATTGATAGATACTATGACTTTTATGGATGCGTGTAAGCTTATGCCAAAAGTTCAAGGTCCGATCATTGAAGATTATAAAATCAAGCATCCTCACTTAGGGTTTTTCACGGACTGGACTGTAGCGGCCCAAGAAATATTAATTAAAAAAGCGACTAATGAAGAGCTTACAGCCTATATTAGAACAGTTCCATCGATGTCACCCAATGTATTAGAATTAGTTTCCCCTCGTACACGACAAATTTTAGAGGATGACATCGCTAGTCCAGACACTATGGCTGATGCAGAAAAAGAAAAATGGTTACAGTCCCTTCATAACCGTTTAATGAATCTTGTCTTTACAAATGTTATCAACTTAGAAGATGCAATCAAAAAGAAAAAAGATTCATCGGGTGAGGGCTTGTCCATTGCTGCCTAGTCATAAAAATTTTTATATCATTTTTGCTTTGTTGCAGTTCTTGTTTATTAACGACGCTTTTGCCCTTCGTTTAAAGCCAGATTTTATTTATGGTGGAATGATAGGATATGGGGGATCGGGTATAGATAAAACAGTTATTGTAGAAAACCAAAAGTTTGATGTCTCAAGAGCAGAAACTCCAGGAATGTTGGGTTTAAGTGTAGAGACTTTTGTTTCTAAAAACTATTCTTTAGCGTTAAGCCATCGTCGAGGTTTTAGATTAGGTCCATTCAGCTCAGGCGTAAGTTTTTCTGGATTAATTCTTCGTCGATATTTTTACAACGCTCCGCCAATCATTCCCCATAAAAATTTAGCCTCCTCTGTGACAATTCAAACATGGGCGCCGTTTATTGGGCTTGGAACAGGTTTAGCGCAAGCCACGACCGAGCGTGAAACTGACGTCATAAAAACTGTAAGATCTTCGCAAGTTTATTTTGGTCTTCATGTGGGATTTGATTATCAGATTTCACCCACACTAATTCTAAGACCAGAAATCTTTACGTCATCGTCTTTTATTGATGTATCAGATACGCCTGCAACTATCGAAGAATTCGGTGTTGTTTGTGGCTTTCATTTTAGGCTGTAGTTTTAGACTATAATTTTAAAATGAAAATTTAAGATGTCCTTGAGAGAATAATTATCGCCTGATTAAAAAACTAGTTTGGGCGAAAATTGCAAGCCCACTTTGACTTAATATAAAATTTATTCCCGACTGCCATCTAAAATATTTTATGACATCGCTAGGTTCTTGCCCACTTAAAAATGCAGTTTGAATAATTAGGGCATGAGTTAAACTTTTCGGTTCATAAAAAGTTTTTGGGAATTTGTTCACATAGTTAATAACTTCATTTATTGATCGACCACTTAAAAAAGCTGTTTGTGCAAATAGAGCTTCACCAACACTCATTTTGTTAAAAGCTTTTGTAGGGTAGCCTTTAAAAAAATTTAGAAGCTGATCAAGGCTTATATTTGTGTCGTTGTAATTGGCTAACGCTAAAGTCTGAAGTGCTATGGCATTTATAGTTTCGTCATTTTGAAATAAATCAAACTGAAAGTTATTAAAGTTCGTTTCTACACTTAAGTAACTTGAATCTGTCAGCAAAGCTGTTT
>JANODG010000171.1:0-7490 GCA_031412575.1 Bdellovibrionales bacterium | reverse complement strand
CCGAAGTTTTAGAATTTGCATCTGCAATCTATGAACATAAAAACATAGCCTATAAAACCTTAAGACTTGTTGTGGATTTAAAATGTGAAAAGGGTTCTTACATCAGATCTTGGGTTCACCACTTTGGTAAAAACTTAGGATCAGCTGCTATCATGTCGGACTTAGTCCGTCATAAATCTGGAAAATATTTATTGTCGGACGCAGTTGATTATTCCAAATTAAATGACCTTCATTTCCAACTTCAAGAGGAAGTGCAGTTCAAAAAAGACAGTTCAATTTCAGATCAAATGCTTTTAGAAATAACGAAGCACATAAAAGAGATTAAGGATTCCATTGAAGGTCCCTTTTACAGAATTCATGATCATGAACTTCGTTTAATTAAAAATGGCCAAATCCCAAAAGATCTAAACTTAAGAATTAGACCTCATGTGAAAAACTGTTTTTTCAACAATGAAACGAAGTTGATTCGAGTTTACGATTCTAAGCTAGAAAACTTGATCGCAGTTTTGGAGCTGACTCCCAATTCACATCCGAAAATTTTAAGGGCTTTTCAAAGCACTCCGTAGGAGGGCGAGCCCCGCGCAGCGAGAACAGTTCCAGCGAGCCCCACGTAAGTCGAACGAAGTTCGACGTGTGGGTGCGAGTGAACTAGACAGCGCCCCAAAATTCACCCCTTTTTAAAATATCAAATTGCTTTAATTTCTTTTATTTAAAACGCTGTCTAGTTCACTCGGATTGGCTTTTTCGGGGCGGCTTCAGTTCAGTCCGCTTCGCTGGGACCCGCAGAGAGACTTCGTCTCTCGTTTGCGAGCAAAGCTCGCTCCGGCGGGGGAATTCCTTACGCACGCCCCTAGCCAATCCTCGCTGGAACTTTTCCCGCTCCGCGGGGCGGAACTTTTCCGCCTGCCGCGGGCTTACTTCAACCACGAATGCAAAATGCTACCGGCATCAATGTACTTGCTGACTTCGCTATAAGGGACTTGAACTGAAAAAGTGCATGCTGCCATAACATGTGGTGGACTGATGCTTAACACAACTTTTTTGTTTTCCGCTAAACCCGCAATCGTTGGAAACAATAGAGCAAGCTCTTCTGTCAGTTCGGCTTTTGTCATACCTGATTCACTAAAACAGTCTTCGAAACCGGCTAAATCTTTGTCTGCAGTAGGTTTGATATTGCTCGCGATAATCTCTGCCAACTCATTTTGATAAACTGTTAAGTCATCGTAAAAGTTTGGATAAGAATCTGCATTATCAAAATCTTGTTTTGGCACTTCTTTGTTCATATCTACGGGCAGCCCTGTGGCAGCATCAAAAGTTAAGTGGTAGATGTAATAGTTCGGATGAGCCCCGCCGCAATAGTTTCCTGAGGTAACTTCATAACCAACATAATCGATATTTTCGGCAATAATTTTGGCTTGTGCAAAATGGTCGAATCCTGTTTCGGACTCTAAAGCATCCACTGGATCACAACCCTGAGAGATAATATCAAGAACTCCTTTGTTGATTACGTCATAAGCCTTAGCTGGTGAAGTTAAACTTAAAACTTCGTAAGACACTTCAGCCGTGTAATTTTTTGAGCTTAGATCTATAGTCGCTGTCACTCTAGACTGAGCATTTGATGCAGCGGCCGCCAATAAAACTATCATTAAACTTAGTATTTTCATTAATTCTCCCTTAAATTTATTTAGGTATTGTAGTTAATGGGATTTCTATAGCTGGCCAGAGTTATGGTCAATTCGGCCTTAGTTCGACCGCGTTAGGCGCCGGGTCGACCAAAGAATGAATAAATAAGCTCAAGCCAAGTGATTAAGTTCGGTTTTTAGCTTGTCTTCAGCCTCAGACTCAAATACAACCTTGGCTGGCTTTATTAAGCGAAAGTCATGACGCTAATTTGAGGTCAGTGAACCGTCGAAAGACTAAAATGGAGAATAAAAAATGGCATTAACTACAGAAGAAAAAAAACAGGTTGTAAATCACTTTAAAACTTCAGAATTGGACACAGGTAGCCCTCAAGTTCAAATCGCTCTTTTAACTCAAAAGATTTTAATTTTAACAGATCACTTAAAATTAAATAAACATGACCAGTCCTCTAAAAAAGGTCTTATGCAGATGGTTAACAAAAGACGTAAGCTTTTGGATTATCTAAATCGCGTTAACGAAGAAGGTTACAAGAAAATCCTGACAGAGCTGGAAATCAGAAAATAAATCAGCCCAAAATTTTAAAAGCCTCTTTAAGAAAATTAAAGGGGCTTTTTGATTTTTAAACGTATAGCAAATCCGCGAAAAATTTGGTTTAATCGAACTCAATAAAAAGTTAAATTAACGAAAAATAAATAAAAGCAAAACATGGGTTTTGCAGGAAAATCTTAAGGAGCATAATAAATGTTTAATATAGTGCAGAAAAAAGTAATGTTCGGTGATAGCGAAATCACACTAGAAACCGGAAGGCTAGCGCGTCAAGCTGACGGCGCAGTTTTAGTATCAACTGGTGATAACCGAGTATTAGTGACTGTTGTGTCTTCTCGTCGCGAAACTGACATGGATTTTTTCCCCCTGACTGTTGAATATGCAGAAAAAATGTATGCCACTGGAAAAATTCCAGGAGGTTACTTTAAGCGTGAAGGTCGTCCAACGACACTTTCAACCTTATCAGCCCGATTAATTGACCGTCCTATTCGCCCGTGTTTTCCAGAAGGTTACAATTACGACACTCAGATTGTTGCGACAATTTTAAGTGCAGACGGATTATTTCCGCCAGAAATCTTAGCAAGCATCGGGGCTTCAACAGCTCTTCACATCAGTGACATTCCTTTTAACGGCCCAACGGCCGCTGTACAGATCGGTCTTAAAGATGGTCAGTGGAAGTTAAATCCAACTCCTGACTATTTATCAACATCAGAGGTAGACTTTATCGTAGCTGGTACAAAAAACGGTCTTTTGATGGTTGAAGGTGAATCTAAATTTATCACAGAAGCACAAGCTTTAGACGCCATCAAATTTGCTCATAAATCTATGGAGCCAATTTTTAAAGCTCAAGATGAAATGCGAAAAGAGTGCGGTATAGAAAAACGCTCTTACAAAGTTTATTCGATCGATAAAGACAAAGAAGCAAAATATTCTTCGTTTTTAAAATCTAAAGTAGAGGCTGGATTAAAAATTAAAACTAAGGCTGAAAGATATACAGCTTTAAGCGAATCTAGAAAAGAAGCTTTAGCTTTATTTACGGCTGAGGCAAAAGATAAAGATGAAACTAAAAAAATCGAAAAAGACGTTGGAATTGTTTTCGAAGGTCTAAAATACAAAGTGGCTCGCTTGATGGTAACAAAAGGCGGGGAACGTATTGATGGTCGTAGCATTACACAAGTTAGACCAATAGTTTGTGATACAGCTTTATTGCCACGTGCTCACGGATCTGGTTTTTTCACACGTGGTGAAACTCAAGTTTTATCGGCTGTGACTTTAGGCACCAGTGATGATGCTTTATCCATGGAAACTTTAAATGGTAAAACAACAACTCCGTTTATGCTTCATTATAACTTTCCTCCATTTTCTGTTGGTGAAACAGGCCGAATGGGTGGTCAGTCTCGTCGTGAAATTGGACATGGTTACTTAGCAGAAAGAGCGATCAAAGCTATCCTTCCTGACTTTGATAAATTCCCATATACAATTCGTATTGTTGGTGAAGTTTTAGAATCTAACGGTTCAAGCTCTATGGGCACGGTGTGTTCTGGACTGCTTGCACTTTTAGATGCTGGTGTGCCTGTTAAAGGAAACGTTGCAGGTATTGCGATGGGTCTGATTAAAGAAGGCGACGACACTGCAGTTTTGACAGATATTTTAGGTGATGAAGATCACTTAGGGGATATGGATTTTAAAGTGGCTGGAACTCGTGAAGGAATTACGGCTCTTCAGATGGACATCAAGATTGACTCAATCAGTTTTGATGTGATGAAGACGGCGCTTGCTCAAGCTAAAGACGGGCGAATTCATATTCTGGGCGAGATGGAAAAAGTCATGAGTGTACCTCGTGGTGAAATTTCTGATTATGCCCCAAGAATTCAAACAATCATGATCAAGCCAGAGAAAGTCAGAGAAGTTATCGGACCCGGCGGTAAAGTCATTAAAGCCATCGTTGAAGCGACTGGTGTTAAATTGAATATCGAAGATGGTGGTAAAGTTAACATAGCGTCTACAGATCCTGAAATGGCTAAAAAAGCGATTCAGATGATTATGGATATATGTGCTGAAGCTGAAGTTGGAAAAGTCTATAACGGTAAAGTTGTTAAGATTATGGACTTCGGCGCTTTAGTTGAAGTGTTACCAAATACAAGTGGTCTTCTTCACATTTCAGAACTTGCCCATGAGCGCGTAAGAAATGTCACAGATGTTTTAAACGAAGGCGACATGGTCAGCGTTAAAGTTTTAGACATCGACCGCGCAGGCCGAATCAAACTTAGCCGCAAGGTTTTGTTAGACGCTTAAGCCGCGCCCGCCGCAGGCGGAAAAGTTCCGCTCCGCGCAGCGGGAAAAGTTCCAGCGAGTTGGCCTTGAGGGCGTGCGAACGGAAGTCCCAGCGAAGCGGACTGAACGGTAGCCGCCCGTCAAGAAGGCCAACGAGTGAACTAGACAGATTTTATTTGTATGGAGAGATGTCTAGCTCACGCGGATTGGCCGTTTTGGGCGGCTAAAGCACGCCCAAGCCAATCCTTGCTGGAGCTTTTCTTGCTGCGCAAGGCGCCAACCATCCAAACTAAATTTATGTTAACAACTCCCAAGTTCAAAACAACGAGGGAGTCAAACATGAAATTATTTTTCACAATCCTACTACTAACAACATCAGCATTCGCAGGAGACGGCGGTTACTCATCAGTGTCTTGCGTTTCCGATTCTGGTCGCACATTGCTAAGTGTATTCAATGACAATTTCTCAGGTTCTTCACAACCAAGCACTATTAGATTAATAATCGATGGTCAAATGGCAGAATATAAATCTGCAGCGGAAGTTTATAATCAAGCTACCGATTCATGGATACCTGCAGACCCAATGGCACCAGTTGTTTCTTGGAATGATAGCGGAGTTATCGTAAGCCAATTCGGAATGGATGTTTTAAAAGTGAAAATGAAACTTTCTTACTCGAGCAAAAAATATTCAGCCACAGTACAACAAGGTTTCTTAGATCCAAGAAAAGGAACTGAGTTTGAATATTACATCACGCCTAATGCTACATTGGTTGTGAACTGCACTGAATATTACGCAGGCCCGTAGTATTAATTTTATTTTTATCAATCCAGAATTTCTCAGAAATTTTATTTCTGAGAAATTCCATAAACTCTTTTTTCAAGATTTTCGATTCTGGTATCAGACGCAACGCTTTTGTCGAATAAGTGCGCGTAACCATCAAGAACAACTCTGTTTCTTGAGTTCTGCTCCTCGAGCATAGCTTTCATCTCGAATAAAATAGACATTATTTTTTCAAATTTAGAGCCTACATCTTTGAACTTAGCATCAATTCCTTCGAATTTGGAATCAAAGTAATTGAATCTAGAATCAATTACTAAAAACTTTGACTCTAATGCATGAAAATTAGACTCCATGCTTAATTTTAAAGAAGTAATATCGCTTTTTAACTCTTGCCTAACAAGTTCAAGATGACCTTTTGTAGCGGGTATATCGTCAGATTTTACAGGGCTGTATTTCGATTTCTTGGTCATTCTTTACAGGCTCCTAAACTCTCTTGTGATTAAGTTAGCAAGCTAAAGAATTATTAACACTCCATTATTCTGCGCGATGAAGGTAATTTTTCCGAAAAACGGAAACTACAAGAAATAAACTGCTTTAGCGTGTCCTTAAATGTTCGATGAAGTAAAGCTTCACTTTTATTGTATCCGATAATAAACTTCGGCAGTTACTTGGGTTAATTTAACTAAGTAATTTAATCAGATAACTCTTTTGCCTAATACTTAGACTTGGATCAGATGCACACTTCAAATTTTAAAAAGACAGTTTTAGAAAATGGCATTCGAGTTGTGACGGAAACTCACTCGTGGGCCAAAACGGTTCACGTTGGGTTTTTCATTGAATGTGGTACTAAACACGAGCTTGAAGGCCAAACTGGAATGGCTCACTTTACTGAACATATGGTTTTTAAGGGCACGGCCGATAAATCCCCGCTAGATATTGTTTTAGATATTGAGAAAGCAGGGGCGGATATCAACGCTCACACTTCCCGAGAATACACATCTTTTACAACAACGGGTTTAAAAGAATCTTTGCCCTTATGCTTAAACACATTAACCGATTTAGTTTTTAACGCTGACTTTAAAGAAGATGAATTCGAACGTGAAAAAGGTGTAGTCATTCAAGAGATCGACATGTCTAAAGACAATCTTGAAGACCATATTTTTGATTTGTTTTTTGAGTTAACGTTTAAAGGCCATCCGGTTTCTAGAAATATCTTGGGTACAAAAAAGTCATTAAAAAAAATCACCCGTGATGATTTAGTCAATTATTACGAAGAGTGTTATCAAACTTCAAAAATGATCATTTCGGTTGCGGGTCCAATCACTCATGAAGAATTTATTGATCTGATAAAAAAACAAGGTCTTGATAAAAAACAAAAATCTAAGCCTAAAGTGTATCCCGAAAACGTTTCATTAAGTGCCCTCAAGCCATTAAGTTATAACGAATGGCAAGCGCGCCCTTCAGAACAAGCGCATTTAGTGATTGGTTTACCATCGGTTAGTTTTTTAAGTCCAAATCGATTTGAAGCTTACGTACTAAGTTCCTACTTAGGCGGCGGGATGACATCCAGACTTTACCAAGTCATCCGCGAACAAAAAGGCTGGGCCTATAACGTCTACACTTACTTGCAATCCTTTTTAGAGGGCGGAAGTTTATCGGTTTACATTGGATCGGCTCCTGAAAATGTGAATGCGATTTTAGAACTGTTAGACCAAGAGTTTAAGTTGCTTTTAAAAAATGGAATTTCTTTAGAAGACTTAAATTTATATAAAACCCAAGTTAAAGCCAATATAGTCATGGGCATGGATGATTTAGAAAGTCGCATGAATTCTATTGGGATTAACGAAATGATTTTTAAAAAATACCGAAGTGCAGAAGACGTCATCATCGATTTGGATAAGATTTCAATTGAAACTTTTAATAACATGCTTCCTCAAAGCTTGATTCCAGAACAGATGTCCATACTCTGTATGGGAGAGACAAGCCGACTGGTTCCAACGGCCATTGATGAATTTAAAAATTTTAAATGGAGGTTTTTATGATTGATGTCGAAAAAATGAGTTTAAGAATGAAGCTTCTTGCGGAAAACGCAGAAACTATTTTTTTATTAGCCAAAGATAAAATCGAACAGTCAAAAAAAGCCGCAGGATTTGGTTCTGCTGACTTTGAATCTTCGGATGAGGACTCAGAACCTGGAACGAAAAAGAAACGTAGTAAGAAAGGTAAAAGTGTAGATATACAACAAATGT
>JANODG010000170.1:0-9658 GCA_031412575.1 Bdellovibrionales bacterium | reverse complement strand
GCAGAAACCCTAAAGTTGTTCGATTTAAATTTTTGCTAATGTTTAAGGTATAAAGGAATTCATAGAATTATCAAATGGTTTTCAGATTAACGCTGCATAAATTTATCGCATACTGTCTCAATTGAGGAAATTGTAAAAGTGATTCTCATCACACTTTGCAATCTATTTTTCTAATAATTCTTATTATTAAGTATCAGTTTGAGACGGTGAGCTAAAGTTACTCTCTTTGAAGTAAAAATTTTCCGATAAATTTTTAAGATATAGAAGAAAAAACTGAGGACTTTCATGATTAGATTTGGCAGATCTGTTTTTATTTTTGTTTTGATCACAAGTGCGCTTTTTTTCTTTCAAAATTGTGGCGAAGGATTTGATTCATCCCAAGAAGCAAGCATCGCTTTTCTAAAAAATGATCCTTTGTCTTCTGTTCCTCCGGTTATGAATATCACTACAAATGTAGGTCGATATATTCCTCAAAGTATTTTGAATGTAGAATTTAATGCTCAAGATTCTTTCAAAAATATAATTACCGAATTTCAATGCGCCATCAATGGCGAAGCTTTTTCTAGGTGCCAAAGTCCTCTTCGACTAACCTCTTTAGAAGACGGCGATTACGTTTTAGAAGTTAAAGCGATCGATATTTTCAAAAATGAAACAATCGAGTCAATCTCTTGGACTGTTGATTTTACGGCCCCGAGAGTCATCGTGAATGACCCACCACCACTGACTGGAAGCCGAAATTTAAATATCTCATTTACAGCTTCCGACAACCTATCCGGACTCGATCGGTTAGAATGTTCACTGAATGGCGTCATCATAAACCCATGCACTTCGCCACTTAATTTTTTAAATTTGGAACCGGCAACGTATAACCTATCTATAGTGGCTTTTGACAAAGCAGGTCATCAGTTTTTATCGAACACTGTGAATTGGCAAATTTCCAGAGCTGCGCCAACGTTAAATTTATCTCGTCGCCCACCATCGAGCACAAATTCTCGTCAAGCTGAATTCACCATGCTCGCAGAAGGCCCGGATGGCGTCAGAGACTTTCAGTGTAGACTGAACGGAGCTCAGTTAGAAATTTGTAATGCTTCTGTTTCTTACTCGAACTTACCCGAAGGCAACAACTTATTTGAATTTCGAATTGTAAATCAGCTTGGAGTTGCATCGCAAATGTATAGGTACAATTGGACGGTTGACACGATTGCGCCAGGTTTGGAGTTTTCAACCACTGACCCCCCCTCCACGATCAATAACCATGCTCGATTTACATTTAATGCAACCGACAGCGGTTCAAGAATTTCTACTATCGAATGTAGCCTAGACGGTGGGGCATTTACCACGTGCGCCACCCCTCATAATTTTTCCGGTCTAGATTTAGGACCGCACACTTTGGTAGTGCGCGCCACGGACAATGCCACAAATCGTAGACAAATCAGTCGCTCGTGGACACGTGTTGCCGAGAGCAACTGCATAGGTTTGGGACCATGTTTACATTCTCCACGCGCCTTGGTTTCAAATGCTTCTGGGCAAAAATTATATTCAATCAATGTGGCTAACAATGCGATCATTGAAATTGAATTGGCAACCGGAAACCGAAAAACGGTCAGTAGCGTAAGCATGGGAATTGGTCCTCAGCTTGAAATGCCAAGAGACTTAATTATCAGCCCTGATAATCAACGCCTTTATGTGATTGATGCCGGTATTGACGCTTTACTATCTATTAATCTTTTAAACGGAGACCGAACAATAGTCTCAAACGCGAATCGAGGCACAGGACCTAATTTTATCAACCCAGTGGCCTTAGTGTTTAATCCCGCTGCTCAAAATATTTTAGTTTTAGATAATTCCTCCGGTCGTAAAATTATTATTCAAGCCGACCTTGATACTGGTGTGAGAACAAACATGAGTGGCGTGAACGTGGGAACTGGTGATCAGTTGTCGAACCCACGGGATATGGTGATTAACGCCAATTCTAATGCTTTATTTATCACAGATACGGCCTACAATGGGTTACGAAGAGTCGATTTAGCGAATGGCAATAGATCTTACTTTGGACCTGCAGGAACAACAGGAATCAGCATTAGTAATTCTTTAAGATTAGAAAGAAATGCAAGCGGCGATCGTTACTATGTCTCGTTAAATCAGTCTTCAAATACAATCGTAGAAATCAACATGACCAACGGGCAAAGACGACGTGTATCCAATGGAAGTATAATTTTTCTTCAAGAAAATTCGATCACGGGAATGAGTGTAAATCCGAACACAACGAAATTACATATTGTTGGCAATACAACTCGAAATTTTTCTGAAGTCGACATTGCAAACGGAACGATAAGTGCGCTTTTCGCTATCAATACGGCGCCGATCACTTCTTACATTAACGACAGAGATCGAGATCGTTAATTCTAAGCCGGATTCTTGCTCTAAAACATTTGCCAGTGTCATTTTTTGTCACTCAAAAACCTTAAAAGAAGTTTAAAACCAGATCCTTTATAGGACGTTTTGGCTTCAATATTGCCTATAAAGCCCGTATGAATAGGCCCTTAGCTTCGACTCTTTTTATCTTATTACTTGTCACAATCATTGGGTTTGAGAGCTATAAAATTTATCAGGACTTCACTACACCACAAGCTAGAAGTTTTGATGATAAAATCGAAACCCCACAGCCCTTACCGAGCGAAGAAGTTTCACCTAACCCATTAAATACAGATAATTCTGAACAAAGGATCAAACCCAAAACAAAGCCTCGTCCAGAAAGCAAATTTCTTAAAGTGAGCGACAACCAATCAGAACAATTCCGCTATTCGAAAGAAGAATATTTATCGAAAATAAAAACAAAAAAATCCTCAAGCCCAAACTTAGCCGCAAATTGGGAAAAAAAAATTCTAAATCCTGAAACAGACCTTGAAAAAACCTTAATAAAAGCCTCTAAACAGGCCCAAAACTACGAAGGTCAAATACCTACAACTCCATCTGCTGCACCCAAAGACATGGAGAGATACGCCATCAAGATCGAACTTCCAGAAATGAACGAAGGCACAAAGTTCACCCTCCAATACCGCGAACCCCCTGACTTTGGACGCAGCCAAATCCCCGAAGCCGCCCTCCAAATCCAAAAACCAGCCACTAGCGCCTCCGGCTTCACCATCGAAAAAACCAAAGCCTACGACTCGCCCTGGGACAACTTCAGCGGCTCTAAAAGCAACCCCTAAAAGCTAAAAACCAACTTCCAAAAAACTAACCGAAAAAAAATCACATTTAAATTTCAAATTTTCTGCACGAAGAAAATCCTTTCCCTTTGTGCATTTAAAAGTCGAGTTCGGCTTGGCACAATAGCTTGCTAACTAATTTTGGGCGAACAAATCATTCAATACCAATAAATATCGACCCGCCCATCCATGGGCTCTGGCGCGAGTCGCCTACGGCCAAACCGTTTTGTTTTAAAAGCATGTCACGTTGTGGCCGACGGCGAGCGCATCCTGCTCTCGCGAGGTCGATATTTATTGGTATTGAATGATTTGTTCGCCCAAAATAAGTTTATGCAAGCTGTGCCAAACGTATGTTCGAGACTTTAAATGCACAAAGGGAAAGGATTTTCTTCGTGCAGAAAATTTGAAATTTAAATGTGATTTTTTTCGGTTAGTTTTTTGGAATTGGGGGTTTTAGTTTTTGTTCTTTGACGAGCCAAGCGACGCCGATGAAGAGGAAGTGAAGGACGACGAAGGCGGTAACGTATTCGACGCCACCAGCGCCGAAACCGTAGGAGTGTAAACCTGCGCCCAAGACGTAGTTGACTCCGTACCAAGCCATGATGACTAGCGAAAACGACGCTACGGCTGATGCCGCCATTCCGAAGTGCTTCACCCATCCGACTAATCGTGCGTGCAATACGGCTAAGTATCCTAAGAGGGCGATCAAAGCCCAAGTTTCTTTAGGGTCCCAACCCCAAAATCTTCCCCATGAATAATCGGCCCATATGCCGCCAAGGACAATTCCTATTCCCAGAAGTAAAATTCCAATTTGAAGGGCGCGGTAAATGGAATCGTTGATTGATTTAATTTCTTTCGCCCATTTTTTTGGATCTAACATGAAGTAAACAAGATTTATGTCTCCAAGAACAAAAGCCAAGAAAAACGCAGCATAACTGATTACGATGACAGTCACATGTGTTGATAACCAAAAGTTACTTCTGAGTACAGCTTCTAAGGGTTGTATCGTTGGATCTAACACTGCAGGAGCCATATCGGCTAACATTAGACATAAAAATGATCCAAGGTTTGCCGCTAAAAGTGTAAATTTATTCTTCTTGAAATATTCAATGGCTATACCAAATAAAATAGCACCCAGAGGAACCCAAACCACAGTTTCGTACATATTTGTGACTGGAGCACGCCCAGAGATGATCGACCTCAAAACAAATCCATAAATATGAAATCCAAGTCCTAAAAATGTGAATACCCAGCCGGCAGCGACTAGGTTTTGTTTTTTTAAAACCCAAAATAAAGTCAAAGATAAAAAGGCGAAAAAATATAAAACAGAAGACCAGAAAAAAGGTTTTAATGCCGAATAATGAAGTTCTGTTTTTATAATTCTTTGATCAGCATAGGCTTCTGGATTTTCTTGTCGTGCAAGTTCCATGAATTCTAGAATTTTTGCATTAAAAGCAGAAGTATCAACCTTCTTGTTATCTTCGCTCATTTTTTCTGTAATCACAGTGATTAAAGATTTTAGAACTTCCGTAAATTTTTCTTTAGTAGGTCCTTCTAATTGATTGACCGAAAGCCAGGTAGATTCAGTTTTTGAAGGCACTAATCTTAAAGCATCCCCAGACTGTAAAAGTCGAACATAACCTAATTGGGATTCAAGCTTTTGTACTGCTTGATCGAAAGGATTTAACTTTTCCTTACGTTCAACTTTACCAGCCATTTGTTGCATCAACGAACCTAAAGAAGGCGCTTTAAAAAAATCTTGGATAGAAAAAAACTTATCTTCAGCTTTAAAACCCAAAGCTTTTTTAAGTTCTAAGTGATCCAAACGAATGATTGGAGTGGCCTCCCACTGCTCTGGAGCCAACATAAAAGTCATGATCACTTCTGAGGGTTCTCGTTTGATTTTTTTCGCTTTGTCGTTGCTTTCGGGAAGTTTTAATTTTTTACTTCCGTGGATCAAGTACAAGGTTTCGTGGGCAAAACTTTTAAAAGGCTTGATGCGACCGCGGTCTTGAATAGGAATTTGATCCAATGGGCTTGAGGCCATCGCCGAGTTTGCGAATAAAAAGCTTAAAAATAAAAAGCTTATTACTAAATTATTTGATACTTTTTTTATTGAGTTCATTTTCAAAATCCTTACTAATTTTAAAGCTCATCGGTTGTTGCTACAAAACGTTTTTTGTATTTTTCTCTGTAAATATCTTTGAAGTAAAAAAGCATGAATATTCCTAAAAAAATTAAAGCTGATCCCAAATATTTTAAGAAACGACCCGGATCTTTATTGACTGAAAACACTGAATGCGTAGGCTTTCCTTGTTCATCTTCCTGAAAGCTAGATTGATAAAACGTAAGCCCCGATTTTTTCATAGGTTCGTTCATAGAAATCACGACCGAATCATTCTCACCGTCAACTTTAACCGTGCTTTCGTAAGTCATTGCCCTTTGAGTGCCCTGATACTTACCTACTTTAAAATCAACGACCTGCATGCCGAAACCAATGTCATAACGAATTGATCCGTACGACAAAACATGAACCCGATCACTTTCGTAAATTTTTACAGGACGGTTATGTCCTACTTCATAAACTTTACCTTTGTAATTCACCTTAACAGCGGATGTGGTTTGTGGTGACGGATACTGTTGAGGAATAAAACTAAGCTGCTCTTCAGCTTGCGGGTAAAAATTTAAAACTCTGACTTTAAAATCCATCCAACCGGTACTGATCACATCGCCGCGATTCCAAATCCCACTCACAGTAGGAACGTCTTTTCCAGGGCTATAAACTTCGTATTTTAAGTTTTGCCCCTCGGTTCTAAATATCAATTCGTTATCATGAACACGTTTGTAATCAAGACCCGCTAGCGTAAATGAAGCCGGACCCATTTGAAAATTATCAAACATCTTAGCTTTGTCTTTAAACAGCCAAGCGGTTTGATTAGCACGACTGCCTTCGATTAAAAATTGCACCGCTGGATTTTCTACAGAGGTAGTTGCTTGATCCACGACTGTGGGTACAATTTTTTGCTGTGGTAGGCCAAAATTGACGTACTCTAAAACATTAAGTTCAGAGTCCTTAAGCCTAACCGTAATCGGATTTTTTTTAAGGTCGCGATTAAAAAAATCAACTTTTTCTTGAAACAAAGTTCTATATTTTTGCGCATCCAATGAGGTGTAAACTACAAATTCGTCTTCTTGGAGCTCGACAAATCTATTGCTGCCACCGATTTCAAAAACCATACTTCCATCGATACCCGAAACAAAAGTAACTACCGATCCTGCTAGCAAAAACAATATCCCGATGTGGGCTAGAATGAACGAAATGTGATGTTTCTTCCATGGTAAACGATCAATCATCACAGCGGTGATATTGATCGCAAGCAAAGCCATAACCATCCACATCCAAAATGAATGATAAACTAATTTTTGAGCGTAGACTCTGTCATACATTGACTCATAAATCGTTCCTACCGCAGAGATCACACCCAAAGATACAATCACAATTACAGCCAGTTTAAGTGAAGCCGTAAAATCGAAAATACTTTCGACGAATTTTAAAAATTTGTTATCTTTTAAATCTTTCATAATTCCTAAAATTTTAAGTAAGTTTAACTTTAAAAAAACTCACCTCATAAAATCTGAGTTTAAACTTGATCTATATTTTCATAAATAAAGCTCAAGGCTTCATCAAGCTTAGCAATTAAAGCCACAAAGTCGAGGTCCTTCATTTTTTTTGTGGCTTCATTCATATAAAGATCACGTCTCAGTTCAACCTGCACACAATGTTGATTTTTTGCAGGCTGTCCATAAGTTTCAGTCACTCGCCCGCCTATGTAAGGCCAATTATAAGCGACTTTAAATCCTACTTTTGTGTAAGCTTGTCTTACAAGATTAACGTAAGCCAAGGAAGCGCTTTGGCCATTTTGATCACTAATCACAATTTCAGCTCTAAGTTCGCCAGGATCACGATGAATCTTTGTACCCCTAGAAGGCATGCTATGGAGGTCCAATTGATACACTGGCTCATTTTTCTGTTCCAAATAATTTGAGTATTGTTTTTTCACATCACTGTGGAACTTAGAATAGTATTTATCCAACAGCACTTGATAAAGATCTTTAGAAATGGGTGCAGGTAAAAGTTCATGACCCTGACTTGTGATTTGCCAAATCAATCCCGTTAAGAATTTGCCTTTAGGGTGTTTTGAACCAATGACACTTCCCTGATCAACATCTTCAGGCAAACGATTAGCATCAGAAAAATATCTATGCCATTCGGATTTTATAAATGGAATTTTAAGTTTCTTAGCTGTTGGTTCGTAAAGACGGTCTACAAACCGATCAATATCGAACATCAAAATTTCTTCGGGTAAATTTTTAAGCCAATAAACTTCTTCGGGAACTTTTTCACCCGAATGCGGACTCGTCAAAAAGAATCTATCTTTATTTTTGCTCAATTGGCTTATAGAATATCACCACTTTGGGGGATTTAAAAAGCTAATCCTGCGAAAGAACTTATTTAGTTGGTAATTAATAATGCTTACTCATTAAGCCGCCAAAGCAGACCTCGTTTGCTACTTCGTTTACATCCTTGTGACTCATTATTCTACACTCTGTTTCCTTCGTCTTTTATAAATTAGATGTTAATCTACTTGAAATAAATTTTGGCTGAAGAGGGTTATGACCATGAAAATATACACAAAGTCTGGAGATAAAGGAAAAACGTCTCTGCTTGGCGGTCAACGTGTTGATAAAAATCATCCTAAATTGGACGCTTATGGGACTGTAGATGAGTTAAACTCCCATATTGGACTTTTGATTTTACAAATTCAAGATACCAAATTTAAGTCAGCGTCAAAAGCTAAGGAAATTACCTCTGACATTGTGAAAATTCAGAATCATCTATTCCTTTTAGGAAGTCACATTGCTTGTAATTCGGAATCGGATCGCAAAACTTATAAGATCGCAGACTTTTCTTCAGAGAATTCAGATTGGATGGAAAAATTAATTGACGATTTGGAGCAGGACCTTGATCCATTAAAGAATTTTATTTTGCCAGGCGGAAGCTTGTCTTCAGCTCAAGCCCATATTTGTAGAACCGTTTGCAGAAGATCGGAAAGATTAGTTTCAAGCTTACCAGATCACGAAGCGATATGGTTAATATATTTAAATAGACTGAGCGATTATTTCTTTGTGCTCGCAAGATATCTAAATCATACTCAAGGTATAAAAGACGTTATCTGGGTACAGAGCTAAAATGAAAATCACTCACTGCAAAACCAAACAAGATTTTGATTTAGCTGAAGAGTTTTTAGATGGACAAACTATCCCGTCGCCGCCTGTAGAATTAAAATTTAAATTTCCAAAAGGATTTAATCATTACTCGAATCAATTCAGTCCTGAAAATGACACATGGATCTTTTCATCCGACGAAGAAACGCTAGCAGCAGGTTCACTTTTATATAAAAATTTAAGCATCGAAGACGTTCCTCAAAAAGTGGCCATCACAAGTTTTATGAAAATCAAACCTGACGCGAAAGCAACACTTTTATGGGCTAAATATTTACTTCCTGAAATGCATGAACGCCTCAAGGAAAAAGGCTGCAATTATATTTTCTCTTTTGTCTTTGAATCGCTAAGACAACAAATTCGTGATTTTCGAAGAGCTGTGAAGCTAAAAGACAAAATGCCAAGGTATTTCTTAGTCAGAAAGGCTTCTTTAATTCTAATCCAAGGACGTTTGCCCTGGAGATCCCATGCTTTAAAAAGTGTGACCATTCGAAGAGCACTTGTAAAAGATATCCCCGAGATCATTAACTTTTTAACGTCCCAGCAGGCTTCGAAAAAAATTAAAAAAGTTTGGTCAGAAGATGAACTTAAAGATTTAATTATTGGTGGGCAAAAAAAGATAAATCGCGAACAGCTTTATATCGGCGTTAACCAAAGCGACAAAGTTGTTGGAACTTTTTTACCTCAAGAAATTAACGAGATTCGTGAAGACATTTTGGTTTCCGCGTCCCCTGAAACCTTTAGCTATTTTCAGTTTCAAAGGCTTTTGTCTTTTTTTAGGATAACGATTAGACCACCACGCATGAATCATCCAGTGTCTTCGTTGTATATTTCAATGATTGAATCTACAAACCCAGATGTTTTTGAATCCCTACTTAGGTTTGTTTATAAAACTTTACGTCATCGATACGAAACAGTTTCATACACCCACTTTTCTGGAAATCTAATCACAAAGCCACCTTACAGCTTCATTGTGGGCGCATTGCCTATGGATCTATACTTAATTCTTCCACAAGATCAAAACCCGCCTGAGTTTTTAAAGTCTTACTGGATGGCTCCAACTCCGGACTTAGAATCTATAACGTTCTAAATTGAGACGTCTCAAAAAGCTTCATCATTAATTTAGAAAAAGATTGTAGATTAAAATGTTTAAATTTTTGTTGTTT
>JANODG010000169.1:0-3498 GCA_031412575.1 Bdellovibrionales bacterium | reverse complement strand
TCTTCAGCAAATGGATTCCGTCGCAACTAAAGCCCATTTGTCGTATTTCTACCGCATCCCCTGGTTAATTCTAAATTTGGGTTTGGCTTACTTCTCAAGTTTTGTAATTAGCCAATTCGAACAAACAATTTCCGAAGTTCTTATTTTAGCAAGCTTAATGAGTATTACGGCTGCAGTTAGCGGAAACACCGCTATTCAAACTTTAACAATTGTGACCAGGGGTCTTGCTATAGGCGAATTTGATTATGTCACTTACAAAAAGGCCCTGATCAAAGAAATCACGGTTGGACTTTTTCTAGGCCTTAGTACGGGGATTATTGCTGGTATTGTTGTCTATTTTTGGAAAGACGAACCTGTGATTGGCGTTATTTTGGCTGTTTCAATGTTTCTAAATTCCTTAGTTGCCACTGCTGCAGGTGCTATCGTGCCCATTGTTCTAAAATCTTTTGGTAAAGATCCTGCTATTAGCAGCGGAGTTTTTGTAACCATGAGCACAGATATTTTTGGTTACTTATCATTCTTGGGTATCGCTACATTAGGTCTTTCGTATATTTCTTGATAAGACCTAAAGTTTTAGCTTTACCTTAGACTTAATTCGTCTGAACCTAATTAAACATGAACTCGTATTCTTATCTCACTGACAAAATTGCGGCCTCAAAGAATATTCTTTTGACTACACATCGATCATGCGACGGCGACGGGCTTGGCTCTGAGCTGGCTATTTATTACTGCCTTGAGCAATTAAAGAAGAATGTTAGAATTTTTCATCAAGAAGATTTACATATTAGATACAAATTTATTGATAAAGAAAATCGGGTAAAAGAATTCGATCCGAGTTCTGATTTTAAGCCAGACTTAATACTTGCTTTTGATACCAACGATCACCGGATGATTGAACCCGTTTATAGTCATTACAATGGCAAATGCGAAATTATATTTTTAGATCACCATGCGCTTTTATTAAAAGGTCCAAGCCCTACAGAAAATTCAATTGTAGATTCGCTGGCGGCATCGACTGGCGAAATGACTTACAAGTTAGTCAAAGCCTTAGGTGTTTCCTTCAATAAAAAAATTGCAGAAGCTCTTTATACAAGTATCGCCTTTGACACTCATGTATTTAAGTTTATTAGGAATTCTAGAGCGTCTTTTGAAATAGCGGCTGAGCTCATGGGATTTGATATAGATTGCACCTGGATTCATAGAATGTTGTTTGCAAACTATTCAGCAAATAAAGTTAAGTTTTTAGGTCTGTCTCTGAAAGACATTGAATTCAGCCAAAGCAATAAAGTTGGGTTGTTGATGATTCCTCAAGAGATTATTAAGTCCACAGAAGTTGAAACTGAAGAAATCCACGACCTGGTAGATTTTATTTTAGGCGTGAATACTTGTGAAATCGCCGTAGTTGCACGTGAACTTTCTGAAAATCAGTTTCGAATCAGTTTTAGATCAAAAGGCAAATATAAAGTTCTTCAATTAGCAGAAACATTTGGTGGCGGTGGCCATGAACTCGCGTGCGGCGCTTTTGTAAAAAGCGATTTAAAGTCTTTAAAAACAAAATTGCTTCAAGGCTTAAATACGTTTTTCATCTAAATTCAGCGGGAAACTACAAACAAACTCAGCCCCATCTGTATAGTCTAAGTTGACAGAAACCTCACCACGGTGAAGTTTCATAATGTGTTTTACGATCGCAAGCCCAATCCCTGCCCCACCAAATTTTCGAGTGCGTGCGGCGTCTATTCTATAAAACCGTTCAAAAATTCGCTTGGCGTGTTCAGCGGGAATTCCAGCGCCCTGATCGCGGACTCGAAGAGTAACGTGGGTCGCAGATGTCTCCCATATCACATAAATATTCTTGATTTTTGGAGAATATCTAAAAGCATTTGTAACTAAGTTTGTAATGACTTGATCTAAACGTCTTGGATCCACATTTAAAAAAATATTTTCGTCACAATCTAATATCAGTCTTGATTCAGAGAAACTATTTGTTGAAAGAATTTTTAAAGTACAGCTTCTTGCATTGATGTTTTGTAGATCTAATTTCTCACCACTTTCGATGGTGGATAGATCAAGTAAGCCCTCGGTCAAACCCACAAGACGGCTGGTGTTTTCTTTTAAGTTTTCAATCAATTCATCACGAATCTCGGGGTTATTCAAATTTCTTTGAAGTAATTGAACCGCGGAAGAAATCATAGTGACCGGAGTGCGAAGCTCATGAGACGCGTTAGCCACAAAGTCTAACTTTTTTTTATTGGTTTCAATTTGAAGACTGCGGTCATGAAATACCACCACAACCCCGTAGGTCGAATTGTCTGTTTCCCTTTTCAAGGGCGACAAAGACAATGTGAAAGTAAAAGACTGATTTGCAATCACTACATCTAGCTGCGACTCTAGGGGCTCGCCCCGCTTTAGAACTTCGCGCATGGAATGTAATAAGGTGGCGTCAGGTAAAACCTTATGAGCTTGTAGTAAATCAGTAGCCCCAGTTTCTAATCCAAAAACCATACCGAAGGCAGGGTTATAAAAAATTACACGTTCGGACTGATCAATCGCAAAAATGGGCTCTTCGACGGAATTCATAACAGCTTGAATTTCAATTTTTTCCCGAGATAAGGCCTTAAAATTTTTTCGTAAAATTTTAACTAATTTCTTTAAAACGACTTCTAGGTCATTCCATTCACCTGGTGTGTTTTCATAGGCCATTGCATCGGAAAGCTGATCTTCGGAAAAGTTTTGGTTTTCCACTAAGCCCTTCAGCGAATTAATTAATTTTGTGAGCGGTTTTAAAGTGTACCAAAAAATAATTATTAAACTGAGAAGCGAGAAAAAAAGAAAATAAAAGTAAACGTGGTAGAATTTAACTTCCGTAAAAACTTTAGGCATTAAAAACTTAAGAATTAAAAATCCAGAAATAAATAATAAAAGATGTATAAATATGGCTCTTATAAAAAGCTTATAAGGTAAATTATTGTTCATAGAATTTCATTCTATAACCAACACCCCTTATTGTTTCAATCATTTCTGACTGATCACCTAATTTTTTTCTTAAACCGAAGATATGAGTGTCCACAGTTCGCCCGGTCACGTTCACATCTTCACCTTGAACCGTGCTAATTAAAAACTTTCGAGTCAAAACACAACCTTGCTGCTGAATTAAAGCCTGTAACAACAAAAACTCTGAGCGAGTCAAAATCATCCTTTCATCAGAAACTTTAGCTTCGAACGCTTTGGTGTTTATTGAAATCTCACCCACCGTCAGCCAATCAGATTGGGGTTCATTTTTTGGATTTGCAGTTTCTACTCTTCGGGACACGGATCTAATCCTTGAAACTAAAACTCTTTCATCAAAAGGTTTAGTTACATAATCGTCTGCCCCAGCTTCTAAACCTTCAATTATGTGTTCAGGAGAATTAAGTGCTGTGACAAAAATCACTGGAGTTTTAATCCCTTCCGCACGAATGTATTTTAAGACTTCTAAGCCTGTTCCGTTCGGTAGCATTC
>JANODG010000168.1:0-12862 GCA_031412575.1 Bdellovibrionales bacterium | reverse complement strand
CAAGCCCATATTATGCCAACAGGTCCAATTGATCCTAAGCTAGCAAAAATAATTAAGTTAATTATTAAACCTAAAAAAAGCTATGAGTTTTTAGGATATCCTCAATACATCTACACGATACCTAATTTGATACTTTCTAATAAAAAAATAGACGGGACGCCTGTTTCAAAAAAAATGTTATATCATAGAGTTTTTAATGTTGATTTTATAACGAACTATAAAATCATTACATCTAATGAAACGTTACAAGTCTCAGATTTATTTAAAACAAAACTAGAGGTTTTTTCTAAAGATTAATGACATATAATTACAACACAACTTATTTTAAAGAGAAAGTTATCAATGAAAACATTCAATTCACAAGATTACTTTGAATCTGATTTATACGATATGAATCTCTCGGACTATGTCCAGGCCATTAAAAAATTAATTAAAGACAAAGTTGATATCAGTGCTTTTCAAGAGGGTTATTACAACCCAATTTTTGAATTCCCTTTCGTTAGAGAAAGAAATTCTAGCACCGAAGTTTGGGATGAATTATTTGAATCCTTAAGTGCTTTATGGACTGCGCATCCAAAAATTGTAAATATTGAAGTAATTTTAAAACCGCTCTACGGCGAATTAGATTCATCCTTATGGAATAAGCGTTTAGCTATGCTAAATCCCTTTGTTTTAAAATCAATTGAAGTTCCAATGAATAATGTGACTTTCTGTTTGTCGAAACTCATATCTGATCTCTGGTGGATGAGGCCGATGCCTTCGGAGCTAACAAATTTAATTAAAGAGTTAGAAGCTTTATCCTACCCTTCATTCTCGCACGATCGTGAAATGATAGATTACTTGCTGAATAGGAGATCAAAAGGAACTATTTCCCTCGATCGACTCAAAAACGATCCTTTAGGTTGCTTTCTTGGATACATAAAACAATCTGCACAATTAGACCATAAAATTGAGCTATCGGTTTTTTTAAGCCATCTTAATCTGATTCTTCCAAGTTTGTTCGAAGATGATTTTAAAGATTTGCGACTTCAGATCAAAGATCGACGTGAGGAATATTACGAGGCTTTGTTTTGCGTATTGGATTTAAAAAATGAATCTTTGTCACAAGGAATGGTGCATTGGATTTTTGGTAATGGCCGTTTTGTTTCAGGATACTCAGTAGAGGAATTGGATTTTTTTGCCTTAAATCTAAACCGATTAATAAATTCAAGCCCCGGTCTAGCGCTTTCAATTCTAAATGTTGCAAGACATTGTAAACACGAAAGTCCTAACCTTACTGACGCCTTTTTAAAACAATCTAAGGATTCTACCCTTTCAATAGATCAACGGGACTTTTGTAGCGCCGCACGATTGCTGTATCTCTTTCATTATTCTCCTGAAAAACGGAAGTGGTCTAAAGAAATCGGTGAAGAACTTATCAACAAAGTGTCTGATAGGTCATGGACTTTGAGTCGTTCTGTTGCGGGTTATTTATTTGGCTTGTATTACAGTGAAAATCTTGAGCAATCGTCATCAATAAAAGAAATTTGTTCGGTAATAGTCAAAGAACAAAAATTAGTTCCAGGTCCCGCGGGTCCGTTTGTGGAAGGCATAAAGAAATCTAGCTACCGATTTAGAAAATTAACTGATCAAAGCTTAATGAATTTTGCAAAAGATATGCTTGATGCAGAATCTACCAAAGAAATTAAAATTGATATGAAGTCGTATTTTTGGCATCTAGATCTACCGACTCTTCAAGAAGCTATCCTTGGTTTACCAAGTCCTTCGCTGAGTGACTCTGGAGGCGAACTAGTTCCTGACCCGACATCACCCTTAAGTTCTGAATTCATTGAAAATCATATCTATTCAGATGACCAGAAATTGCAGCCAAAAATCGCATTGAAAATTTTAAAAGAAAAATTTCCGAACATCGATTTATTATTACTTTATCAACAGAACTTAGGTGATGGTAGCAACTGGAATCAGGATTGTTATTATTTCTTTAACCAAGAAGAATCTTTTCAAGTTAGACGAACACTTTTTGGTGTTATTTTTAATAATAGCAGACAAGGTAATGATATAGAAATTATTTGTAACGAAATTCTTGAACTGTATGAAAATAAAAAAGGACTTACATTTTATTTCAATCTGCCTTCACCTCTCGGGTCATACTCTAATTTAGTTGGGCTACGCGCATGTATCTTGACTAAGGATTGTAAGTTGGGTGTCGAAGACGAAGTTATAGAATTATCTAAACCAAATGTAGATCAACTTTTGACATGGACTAATAATTTTGTTCCAGACCAGAGTTTAGATTATCATTTAAAATTTTTAGATTTAAAGCTTGGTGACCATTGGCATGAAGCATTTCCTGACACTTACATATTAACTTGGTTAGATTTTTTAAGAGCCTACGGTCAAAAGCAACAAGGCGATTGGGTGAATGATTTTATTGATGGTTTTGAAAATAAAAGGAAGTTTGTAATCGCAGCAATTAAGGAAGCGGATTTAATTCCTATGAGTTTACTTCCAATGATAGGAGTAGGCCCTCTAGAAGATATCATGTGCTCTGAGGTTATGAATGAACTAGAGCTAATAGAGCGTGAAGAAAAAGACCTAGAGCTGCGTTTACGTTTGAAAGAATTGATCGCCGGTATTTACGTTCACGGTGATGCAATTGAAATTGGACAGAGTTGGATGACCCTAATTAAGAAGCTGTCGACGGAAGACGAGTTAAAGTCATTTCAGAATTATTTTCATTCTTTAGGAAAGATTAAAATTTAATTGTTTACTGATATTCTTTCAAACTGATAAATCAATTCTTCCCCAACGGCACATGCAAAGCCTGGGTTTTGAATTGTCTCAGAGAAACTCATTTTCAGCCCATCCTCTGAAAATTTAACTTCTTTTTCATCCTCACAAGCTATTTTAAGATCATTCACTTGTATAACATGATCCAAAAGTCTTTGACTGCAAGGTCCAATTGCATGGGCCACCGGTTTACAAAATGTAATTGTTGAAGGTGAAGTTTGTTCGACACTACTAATTTTCATAACCGCACATTCATCTTCAATAATTATCGTACTTTGAGTTTTTGTAGTTAAGTTTATAGAAACAGTGACACCGTTTACCGATTCCCAAGAACTTGCACTTTCGCACTTTCGCTCGGTGATATTCCATTCACCTTCGATAGTTGTAGCAAAACTTGCAACGTTATTTAAAAACATTAAACCAAAAACTACTGCTAGCGCTTTATACATTTTTTATCCCCTGTTTAACCGAAAGCTATGCGTATCTACATTCGACCTTAATATCAAGTAATTGTTTTTCATATTTTTTCCAATTTCGCCTGAAGTTTCAGCTAACTCATAAAATTCGTTTTTATAGATTCAATGACTGCTTGAAATGAATTGGTTCCCGGCAAGTCATAGCGATATATCAAACATAATTGATCTGTGACGGATTTAATTTTTGAATCAAATACTTGTAATTCAGATTTGCAAACGCGCTCAGGTAATATTCCTACCCCTACGCCTTGTGAAGTTAGCAGCTCAACAAGTTCTAGACTTGAAGTTGTTATGTGTCGGGTAAAATTTATTTGTCTCTTTTTTATATTTTGAAGTAACAATTGGGCCTGACCTAATGAAGGATCATAAATTAAGGTTTGGGCATCATACTTTTTTGCACATCTGAAATTCACTTCATCTGTTAATAACTTTGTGATGACTAAGTCTGGATGCTGAACAGGGTTTATGACCAACCCTAAATCTATTTTGTAGGAAATGATTTGTTCTGCAACTTTTCGGGATAAGTCATGGATGAAAGAAAACTCTAAATCTTTGTGCGCTTTTAATAACTTTTGTAACCATGGAAAAACGGCATACAAGGCCACAGACGCGTGACATCCTATTTTGATATTTCCTTTAACTAAGTTTTTTGCTTGTTTGGCTTTATTTCCAATACGTTGCCATTCATCGATTAAAAGCTCGACCTCCTTCGCTAAGATTTCAGCCTCTTTTGTCGGTTGTATCCCAGATTTAGACCTAGAAAAAAGTTTTAAGTTCAGTGAGGATTCTAATCGTTGCAAGGAAACACTTAAGCTAGGCTGAGTGATCCCTAAACGCTCGGCGGCCCTTGAAATATTTTTTACATTATAAAGCTCTAAGAAATAAATAAGATCGTTGGAATTTGGCAGCATAAGATGTTTATACAACTTTTAAGGCTAATCACAACATAGATGCAGACTATGACAACAATAGTTATTATAAATTTGTAGTATTATAATATAAAACGTATTTTTTCATAAGGAAAGGGGGAAAATATGAAACAAAAAAGAAATCAATGGAAGCAAAAAATAAACATATTTATAGCG
This sequence comes from Bdellovibrionales bacterium, assembly GCA_031412575.1. Classification (GTDB taxonomy): domain Bacteria; phylum Bdellovibrionota; class Bdellovibrionia; order Bdellovibrionales; family UBA1609; genus JAMLIO01. Next base: position 8,511 of record JANODG010000168.1, on the reverse strand, counting down.
ATGTCGGCTTTAGTCTTTACACTTAAATCAAATGCACTGACAGATTCTGAATTAAACTGGATTGCATTAAATGGTGGGGACATTAATAAAGTTGCCATTCAAAAACATCCAGGGCCACAATCTATCTACATCCAGGAAATTGTTCATAGTAAGGAAATTTCCTTACAAAGTGATGGTATTTCTTTTAAATGGACAGAGCTTGGTTACGGGGCACTAACACATAAAGTGATTATACCTGAATTGGCAAAACACACCTTATTAAATCATCGTAACGATGGTGAAGACGGACCTTGTCTAAGGAGTGATTTTGTACAAATCGGGGATCAGGTCATGAGTGCGGAAAATGTTTTGTTAGAGGAAGGCAGTCCCAATGACAACAAAGCCAATCTTCCCAAAGACATCCATGTGAAGATCCAGGTTAAAAACAACTACATCGTCGATAAAGCCCAAGGAGTTTGTAAAGTTCAGCTTATTGAAGACATTCGAACTGTCATCAATAACGAGGAATTTTATCATGTTTTGGTTCAGGACATAGGCTTCAGATTTATAGAAGACTGTCCAAACTAAAGCTTTTTCCAACATCTTGACCTCTAGGGACTTTTGACACAATATCCAACGCTTAACCTTTGTCATTGGACCCTATGAGTTTTCAAAATTTTTCATTGCATGCAAGTATCCTTAAATCATTAGAAAAAATCGGCTATTTAGAGCCAACACCCATCCAGAAAGCCGCAATTCCAAGTCTTTTAGAAAAGCGCGATCTTTTGGCCATAGCCCAAACCGGTACAGGAAAAACAGCAGCCTTTTGTTTGCCTATCATAAATAACATCATCAAAGATCAGCCCAGAACCTCTTCGGGATTCACCAAGACCTTAATTTTAACACCGACTCGGGAATTGGCTCTTCAAATCCATGCAAATCTTGTGGAGTACGGAGAAAACTTAAATCAAAAGTACGCTGTTATTTTCGGTGGAGTGTCCCAAGGTAGCCAAGTTAAAGACTTACAAAAAGGGCCCCATGTTTTGGTGGCGACCCCTGGCCGACTCTTAGATCTAATCGAGCAAAGATTTTTAAATTTAAGCCAAGTTGAAACATTTGTTTTAGACGAAGCTGACCGCATGTTGGATATGGGATTTTTTAATGACATCAAAAAAATCATTAAAATGCTTCCTAAAAAAAGACACAGTTTGTTTTTCTCTGCGACTATGCCGAAAGAGATCGAAATTTTAGCCAATGAAATTTTAACTGATCCTAAAAAAATCGAAGTCACTCCAGAATCAACAACTGTAGAACGTATTGCCCAATCTGTGATGTACGTTGATAAGCCTAGAAAAGCGGATTTGTTAATACATTTGCTTAAAAATAAAAATTTTAAAAAAACATTGATATTCGTAGAGATGAAACACGTCGCCAATCGCATCACCGAAACTTTAATTAAAAATGGGATTTCGGCGGCAGCTATACATGGAAACAAATCCCAAAGTGCTAGACAAAAAGCTTTACAAGATTTTAAAGACGGTAAAGTTAGAATTTTAGTGGCGACTGATATTGCCTCACGTGGAATCGACGTGGATGGCATCACCCATGTGATCAACTATGAACTGTCGAACATCATTGAAAGTTACGTTCACCGAGTAGGAAGAACTGCCAGAGCCGGGAAAGACGGGGAAGCTGTATCTTTGGTTACGGCTGACGAAAAGTCTTATTTGGTCGATATCGAACGCTCTACGAATCAAAAAATTCCAGTGGATAAAAATCATCCTTATCATTCTGAAGTTGCAGAAAATGCAGCCGTGATGAGCGTAGGTAAAGCCAAATCAAAAATTGAAGCCGAACGAAAAGCGGGCCTTAAAGGAACACGTTTTGCAAGACCCGAAAGATCTGGCTCGTCTTCACGAAAAAAGTCTTCAAGTAAAGCATCTTCAAATGGATCGGGTAGGTCTAATGGTTCTGCTTCAAATAAGTCCGGCTCAAGCCGATCTACTTCGTCTGGTACGGATGCTAACAAAAGTGGTGGGGCTTCCTTTAACAGTCCCGGTTCGAAAAAGAAAAAAAGACCAAATCGTAAAAAGTTTGCTCCAAGATCAAATTCAGGTTTTAGCCAATAGATAGGTTGAGTTAATTTATTTTTAATAAGTTTTTAAATTAGAGTATTAAAGTTTTTGGTTATAGGTTTTTATTATGAAATTTGAAAAATTTAAAATATCAGATCAGATAAAAGAAAACTTACTGGCTATTGGCTTTCATAGATCTACAGATATTCAGTTTAAGGCTATACCGCCAATTTTAAATGGCGAAGATGTTCTTGCCATTGCACAAACAGGAACTGGTAAAACTGCTGCTTTTGCGATTCCCGTGATTAACATGATCCAAGAGTTCAAAGAAAGCCTTAAATTAAAACCCAAATTTAAATCCTACTCTTCAAATAAACCGAAGGTGAATCCAAAGTTCATTAAATGTTTAATTTTAGTTCCTACCAGAGAACTAACTAAACAAATAGGACAAGTGTTTTCGCAACTTTCCAAAAACACAAAAGTCACTAGTTTTGCAGTTTATGGTGGTATAGAGACAGACCCCCAAGTTCAACAGTTAAAAGGTGGGATTGATATTTTGATTGCTACACCTGGGCGTATGTTTGACCTGATTGCCCAAGGGTATATTGATGTTTCCAGGGTTAGGGTTTTGGTATTAGACGAAGCCGATCGTATGCTGGATTTAGGTTTTATTAAGGACATCAATAGCATTAAAACCAAATTGCCTAAGCGCCATCAAACTTTATTTTTCTCGGCAACTATTAATCCTAAAATTAAAAAGCTCGCGTATTCTCAGATCAGTTCAAATGCAATGCGTATCCAAGTGTCGCCAGAAAATTTGGTGTCTCAAAATATTTCCCACTTCATCACTAAAGTTGAAATGGATGATAAAAGACATCTGTTAGTGCAATTTTTAAATGAAATCCCAGACGCCAAAGTGATCGTATTCGTGCGAACGCAAGTTAGAGCTGAACGTGTCTTAAATCATCTTTTAAAAAATGAAATCAAAGCCGTAAATATTCACGGTGGCATGGACCAGAAGACCAGAGAAATAAATTTAGATGTGATTCGCGAAAATAAATCAGCCATTTTAATTGCGACTGATGTCACTGCTCGTGGGATTGATCTTCCAGGTGTAACCCATGTGATCAATTATGATCTTCCAGATGATCCGGAAAATTATATTCACAGAGTAGGTCGCACAGGGCGAGGATTTAATAAAGGGGACGCCTTAGCGTTTTGTGCGCCAGAAGAGAAAGAAAAATTAAAAGCCATTGAAGAGTTTATTCAAACTCATATACCTATTTTAAAAACTAATGATAGCTTTGTTAAAGAAGTTGAAATTAAAAAAACCACTAAAAAAATTGATGCATTAAGTGTTCAGGATATTTTAGCATTAGAAGAGTCCAAAGCTTTTAGGGTTGAAAATCCTAAGAAAAGAAAAAAACGTAAATAATTAGGGTGTTCGTATGAAGAACAAAGCGTTTATCACAGGGGCTACATCAGGAATTGGAAAAGCCACAGCTTATTTGCTTGCAAGTCAGGGCTGGGATCTAATTTTAAATGCGCGTCGCAAAGAATTATTAATTGAGATAAAAAATGAGATTGAAAGTGAATTCGAATCGAAGGTTGAAATCTTCGATTTTGACATTTCAGACCGTAAAAAAGTTGAAGCGGTATTTGCGGAAAACGAAAAGCACTTTGTCGACCTGACAGTCTTAATAAATAACGCAGGTCTGGCTCGCGGTGTGGATCCCTTAGATAAAGCCGACTTAGATGATTGGGATCAAATGGTAAACACAAATATAAAAGGTTTACTGTACGTCACACGTCTATCCTTACCTTTCTTAAAACAAAACAAAGGTCATGTTGTAAATATAGGTTCCGTGGCTGGACGCTGGGTTTATCCGGGTGGAGGAGTTTACTGTGCTACAAAATTTGCTGTTAGTGCATTAACGGAAGGTTTACGACAAGACCTACATGGAAGTGGAGTCCGGGTCACAAACATTTGCCCAGGCTTAGTCGAAACAAATTTTAGTCAGGTGCGTCTTCAAGATTCTGCTAAAGCCGAAGCGGTGTATAAAGGCTTAGATGTGCTTAGCCCCGATGATATCGCAGAAAGCATCTATTGGTCATTATCTCGACCTAAGCATGTCAATATCCAAGAGATGGTGATTTATCCCACCGATCAAGCTTCGGTCTCCCTAGTGCAACGAAAATTGTAGTTAAATCTTAACATTCAACGAAAGAGATAATTTGCAAAAGTTAAAAGCGAGATTAAATATGAAATTAAGCATACCTATTCAAATTTTAATTGCTGTAATTTTAGGTGCAGTATTAGGAAGTTTATTTTCCCCAGAACAACTTTCGTGGTTATCAGAAATTGGAAAAGTATTTATTCACTGGGTGAAGTTAATTGCAGGTCCGTTTTTATTTTGCACAATTTTAATTTCAATCATTCAAGTGGACTTAAAGTGGTCCCACGGCATTAGAGTGATTTCGATTGCTTTATTTAATTCGTGTATGGCGCTCGCCGTGGCCATCACCTTATCTTCGCTGTTTTTTAAAAATACAAACTTAACCGAATATTTGACTGATAATTCGAATAAAACAGAAACAGCCGCTGAAGTTGTTGCTAAAGTTGAAAACGTATCTTTTGGTTTTTCTCAAATCGCAAAAAATTTAATGCCTCAAAGTTTATTTTCCCCCTTCGTAAATAACGATATTTTATTGATCGCAGTCCTAGCCCTGATATTTGGTGTGGCCATTCGCTCAGCCGAAGAGCTAAGTGCGGATTCCCAAAAAAGTCTTGTTCGTTTTTTAGAAAAGCTTCAGGGCGCAATTTCAGTGATATTACATTGGATCATTAAAGTTATACCGATCGCTGTATTTGCTATCATATCGGCAACAGTCTCAAAATATGGATTTTCGGTTTTTGCTGATTTATCAAAGTTTTTGATTGTGGTTACTTTGGGTTTCGTCATTCAAATTGTTTTTGTCTATGGGACATGGATTTTTATTATTGCTAAAATGAATTTTAAAGAATTTGTGAGCACGATAAAAACACCTGTGTTTTATTCCTTAGGTGTAAACTCAAGTTTAGCTACCTTGCCTTTAACTTTAATGGCGTTAAAAAAATTAAAAGTATCTGATCAATCTGCGTCTTTAGGTGCCGGGGTAGCTACGAACTTAAACAATGATGGAATACTTCTTTATGAAGCCATGGCTGTTATTTTTATCTCTTATGCTTATGGTCTTCCGACAGATCCTGCGACCTTAATGACGATAGCTTTAACCTGCGTTGTCGCCTCAATCGGAATCACCGGAATTCCAGAAGCAGGGTTTATTTCTTTATCTGTGATCGTAGGTGTTTTAGCACTGCCTACCGAAGCTTTGCCTCTGTTATTATCGGTGGATTGGATTTTGGCTAGATTTAGATCGGCCGTTAATGTGTTAAGTGATGTGACTTTATCCGTAGCGATGGATGCGACTGAGTGATTAAAGTTGTTGATCATCATCATAAAGTTTTAAAGTATTGGGCTGAATGTAGAAATTCTGCTGTCCACGCACCCAGGCTTTTGACTTTAGATCATCACACTGACACTTCAAAACCGTTTAGAAAAGCGATCGGAAAAAAAATCAAGTCTTTGGGTTTAGAGTATTCCGAAGCTGAATTTTTAAAACTACAAAAGGATTACTTCGAAAACTTAAATTACAATAATCCAGATTCAGTAGATTATGCTGTCGAAAACCTAAGTCACGACGAACATGTTGTGACGGCAATTAAGTCTGGTATTATTTCCTCAGCTTTGGTGATTGCGCACAATGCTTTAAATACTGATTTGGAAACATATAAAAATCATAAAATCATATGCTCGACTGTTCCTGAGGAAATTAATACCAAGGGCATCAAAAAACCTATTTTCAATTGTGTATTAGAGTCTGAATTTTTAAAAAATTCCATAGATTATTTTAATTCAATAACTGATCTTGCTAAGGAAATTAGGCTTTTGGATGGGCCCTACATTTTAGATATTGATCTTGATTATTTTAACACCTTCGATTCAATCAAACCAAAAGAGGATTCTTTTTTTAAACAGTTAGCAAAAAATGCGTCTTTGATAACTATCGCTACTGAACCAGAATACGTCAAAATTTGCGCCGCAGAAAGCGGCTTAACCGCAGATTATTTGCTTTCGGAAATGAATCGGATTTTGGAAGATATTTGGGTCTAGATTTCGCGCGCACAGAACTGTGAAATTTAATCACCACTGTGTTGGTGTTGGTAGCATCGGCTCCATTATTCAACTTATGATGCTTTGGATTTGTTTCAAGCTTTATTAGAGCAGTCTGATGAGACTGACTAGTTTAAAAACCTTTAGCACTAGCCCTCAAATTTTTAAAGTATAAAAAGCGTTTGAAAAAAATTAGAGACGAATGTTTTAACTCACTATAAAAATTTAAAAGTATCCAGCAGAATCTTTTCGGCAAGCTTTTTGTCCATGCCGTGGCCATCGTAATCCAGGAAAGTTAGGATCACTTTTTTATCCTTTTCTTCAAAGAGAACGCCCAATCTGGAAAAGCCCGCGATTTTAAGAGTTTTATAAGAAACATTATTTTTGTTTACATGTGTGGAATCAGATATTGTCAATTTAAGTTCTGAAAACCTTTTTTCTAAAAAAATTAATATATTTGGTGGCTCTTCGAAATCAAAGGGAACAGAATCGTCAGGATGAAATCTTAAATAGGTCGGGGATTGAACCTCTAAGCGCCAGTTTTTGAAATTAGGGACTTCAAAACTAAATTTTGGATCTGAATTATGAACATGAAGATAATTCGTAGTTTTGTCTTTCGATTGCAACTTGCCCCCCATGGCCGTGGTGGTGAACACCAAACTAAAATAGAAAATAAATTTAGCAAGAAAATTAACAAAAAAATTAACTAGAAAATAAAACGTCGTGCTCATAAATATTAATTAGCTCCACAGCACTTTTTATATTTCTTGCCACTGCCGCAAGGGCAAGGGTCGTTTCGTTCAATCTTAGGATTCGTACTCTGAATAGGTTTAGTCGCATGGTTATGATCATGGTGGTGATGATGATGGTCTTCGACTCCATCTTGATGAACGTGTGAGTGGCCACTAACGAAATACCATTTTTCGCCGATCTGTCTAAAATTTGAAACCTCATGGTGACTGAACGTATCACCCTTAGATTTATAACGTGCCATAAATTCAACAACTTTATTTTGTGAACCAATAATTTTTAGTCCTAACCATTCAGATTTAGACCACTCAAGAACTTTTTCTTCATTAAACTGAGATCGTTTTTCTGGGGCTGTTGTGTTTTTTAAGTATTCGATGTTTTGCTCGACGTGGGCCACATACCTTGATCGCATAAGCTCTTCAGCCGTTTTGGGAAAAGCAGTTCCTTCAATAAACGGTTTGCAACATGATAAAGATTCTTTTTCGCTTCCACATAAACACTTCATTTAAACCCCAAAGATAAATTTTTATTCATAAAGTTTTTGTTAAGAAATTTTAGCCTCTAATTTTTTAATATGTAAAACATAAAGCCCAAGTCCTATGGAACCAAAAATATGCCATAGTACGTGACCGGTCACCCAAAGTTCGTTGGGACAATAAATCCTTTTACTATCAAGAATGGCACAGATTTGCCCAATCGTTATGAAGGCTAAGCTAGCCGCTAAATAATTATATTTTTTTAACGAGGACGAAATGTATCCATTATAAAGTTCGAAGGAAACAATCATTGCGCATCCAAAAACAATGATCAGCTGTATCGGAATTTTGGCCATCAAGAATATATTTAGAAGAATTAAAAGTAAACTTAAAGACCACCCTAAATAAAAATTAATAGTATCCGGGGATTTTTTTAATCTTGAAATATTAAATGAAACAACAAAGGCGACTAATAAAAGCATTCCTAAATAATCAAAGTATTGAGTAAAAAAATTGTTAGTCGAATGATAAATAAAAGACACAAGTCCAGTAAGTAAGACAACAACACCATAATTTTTTTGGATTGAACTTACGCCTTTTAAAAGAATGTAAAGCCCGATGAGTATGTAACCGGCATTGCTCCATGCATTGAAGGGTTCGTTGATCCAACCGCAGATTGTAGGCTCGCACCAATTTACATTGGGTGGTCCAAAAAACTGTTGATGAGAGTACCATGGGCAACCAGGTTCAATAGTATGTTCAAATTGATTGGAATACATAAAAATTAACCCTGCCTTTCGATTTTTAAGAATATACATGAAAGATTTCAAGTATGTCCATTCCATGAACTGCGTTTTATTTTAGCAGATCCGGGGTTGTCATTTTGTTCAGAGTCCATAATACTTTAATGTATATATGAGACTTAAGAACTACTTCACCAAGCCTTTTATTGTTTTATTAATTTTCTTGTCATTCGGCGTGGCTGCACTGAACCAATTTTGGACCAGTACGTCTCAA
>JANODG010000167.1:0-3607 GCA_031412575.1 Bdellovibrionales bacterium | reverse complement strand
TCCGCCTGCCGCGGGCTTAATCTAAATAATGTATGTCGACTTCGATGTCGTGTTTGATGTTGGCCATGAGATCTTGGGAGTTTCGGGTTGGTGAGCCGCCCATAAAAATGGAATCGTAATTCACCATTTTCTTTAAGGTTTGTAAGCCTTCGATCAATTCTCCGGGTAAAATTTTAACTGTAAGGATGATGTCATCAGTTTGATGAACAGGTACGATTTGTTGTGAAACCACACGCTGTAAAAGTTCATGGAAGAAGCCTTCGTGATCTGGTGTGGTTTCCGCATGAAAAACCACAAGCTCAAAGGACTCTTTCGTGAATTCCATTTTTATTTTTCGGATAGCCGCATGAATCAGTCGTCTTGCTCCTGTACCACCTGTACACAGCACAAACTTTTTCAAATCATCGGGTAATTCACGCTTTCCAGAAAACTTCCCCGTTCCTAGACGCAAGTCATTTCTGTTTTCAAGTCGCTCTTCCAGAATTCCCCATCGATAAAAGGCCATTAAGATCACAAGTAAACCTAAAATCTGCGTCAACATCGAAAGTGCAGTGGCTTTGGCCATTAAAATTAAAGTCATCTGCGCTGTGAATAACACTATACCTGAAACTAAAGGCACTATGGGTATGATATTTTTGTTATATATGAGAAGCAATTCACTTAAAAATTTTGTTGGAGTGTCTTTTCTAATTTGACGATTTCTAAGTAACACAACTCCAATACAAAAGCTGACCATAACCCCTAAAAACGCAATCTCATAAACTTTTGCCAACGTTTCTAAACCATGTTCACCCGCCACAAACGCACACATCATTAAAGCTACCATCATAAACATAAATGCAATGATGGGATAACCCTGTACCGATGGAAATCTATGTGCAAAACGCATGATAAAAAATCGGGGTAAATTTCCTTGCTTGGACATAGATGTCGCAAGACCGATGAATCCCACATAGGCTGTGTTCACCGCCGCAAATAAAGTTAAAGTCGCATCAAAAACAATTATATATAACAAAACTCGTCCACCAAGTTTTAGACCCATGGCCGACAAAAGTGCTGATAGATTTTGTTCAACTTCATTTTGGGTTAAAATCACTAAACATAAAATTGAAATCGCTGGTGCTGTCAAAGACACAAGTATTATGACAGCAGTGTAAAGTTTTTTTATTGTCTCTAAAGCCGGAGCTTCAAGTTCTTCGACAATTTGGGCTGCAGATTCAAATCCTGTAATTCCTAAAAATGCAGCTGCAAAACCATACATTAATATGGCAAAAGTAATTTCCCCTGATGGGGTCAGTTGATTAAATTTTTCTACATCAATTAAGTGCCAATTTAAAAATAAATAGATGGCACCCCAAATCGAGATAATGATCAGTAACAAAAAGTGAAACCCAGAAATTACGGTCACTAACTTAGCGGGCTCTTTGATGCCTCGGGCGTTTAGCAGCGCAAAAAAGATAATAGGGAAAAACGCGATCAACGCCACTGTTACATCTGAAACACCGCTTGATAATGAAGATAAATAGTAAGCTCCACTTAAAGCACTCACTGCGGCTGTGGCTAAATACGAAACCATCGTCAGTGCCCCGGCAAGCACCGAAGCTTGTCGGCCTAAAGTTCTTAAAATCATGGAATAAGCCCCACCGTTATAGGGACTTAGTGCTAGACCTTCTTCGTAAGTGCGTTTAAGAAGCCACATCATTAAACAACAAGTGATGACAAAGATGGGCGCTAGATATCCAACTTTAGGATAAAGAATACCAGTGCCATAAAAAACCGAAGTTCCAATATCAGCACCTACAACACCGGCCGCAATAATCCAATTAAGACTTGTTTTTTGAGTTTCCAATGATACTCCTAGAAACGATCCGCGGTGTTGAGTATGAAAGATAAAATTATATCACTAGAAGAAGACATGTCATGTCCCTTTTGCCTTTCGCAGAATCAAAGTCCTATTTTTCTTAAAAATCCGAAGCCGGCCCTAGACTCTTACTTCTTAAATAGCATTTCGAAAAATTCAGCTGGCATGCCTTCCCGCACAAGTACGATTTTTTCAGCAATCGACAAACCACACTTTTATCATTGCTTAGACTGCGAGGGTATTTTTAGAAATCCATTTTATATTTTACCAGAAAAAGAAGAGCATAAGCGGTACTTCACACATAATAACGATTTGAATGATCCGAATTACATAAAATATTTAAGTGAAAGTATTGCTCCATTTTTAAATTTTATAGAACCTGGTGAAGTTGGCTTAGATTTCGGCTGCGGACCTACAAAGGGTATAGAATATATTTTGGATCAAAGCGGTATTGAAATAATGAGCTACGATAAATATTTTTTTCCCAATTCTTATGAAACGACATTTGATTACATTTTTTGTCACGAAGTGGTTGAGCACTTCGTAAAAGTTAGGGAAGAATTTAAAAATTTAGTGAATCAATTAAAGCCAAGGGGTCGACTGTTTATTCGCACAGAAACTCACCCTAAAGATTTCGAAAACTGGTATTATAAAAATGATAGTACACACGTATTTTTCTTTTCCGAAAAGACGTTTATTAACCTTGCACTGGTTTTTAACTTAGAGTTCCTAGTCTTAGAAAAGAATAAATTCGTACTGATAAAAAAATGATTTTTTACTATCAATGACCTTCTAAAAATTTTTTATACACCGATTTTTAAAGGTATCGTTGGACATTTTACGTCACCAGTAGGCGTACTTCAGACAAAATTACGGTATCTGAAGGTGTTTTTTCGCATTAAAAACCTTACTCGAGTAAGCACGATTTTTGCTTTTTCAGACATGATCGGTTGATAACTTAGGAGATTACATGAAATCATTAATATTATTTATATTTATGCTTGGGTTGTCAGAAGTATCGTTTGCAAATGGTTTTGATTGCATTTCACCTAGCGCTAACAATCTGATAAGTAAGTCCTGCGACTCTAAATCACAGTTTTGCATGATTACAGAAAATCAAATAGGTTTTGCAGCTACACATGAATGTGTTGAGTATCCAAATAACAATTGCACTTCCACTGATTGCCTCACTGAATATGCAAAGACTGAGCTTTTTCCAAATGTGGAAAACTGTAAATATTCCGTCTATGCCGAAAGCCATAATTCTAACGTTACTATTAGATGCATATTTTTTGTCGGCCCAATATATTAGGCGATAAAATGAATATGAAAATACCTATCTTCATTTTAATTTTCATAGCAGGAAGTTTCAGTTTTGCGGAAGAAAGTATTCTGCCTTTAGATAAACCCGTGGGATTGGTGGATGAACTTTTGACAGATGGCATTGAATCGATCGGCGGCTTAAATCTTCATGCTCTTAAGCAAGAAATGGCTACAATAGAATACAATTATGTTAAGGGGGATCTCCCAGACTTCGCGGGCGAACGAGATTCTGGATATTACACGGTTCCAGGTCAGGTCTATCTTAGAGAATCCTATCCCAAGGACCATGATTCTGCCTTGGAACTTCTGACTGTGCATGAAGCGCTTGGCGCACTGAACTTCAAAGACGAAGATTATGGCTTGTCGATCATTCTAAAGTTGTTATCCGATAAATCTCCGGATCAAAGAGGTAAGATGCTTGAG
>JANODG010000166.1:0-6790 GCA_031412575.1 Bdellovibrionales bacterium | reverse complement strand
CACTAAATTAAACACACCCTTAGGAAATTCAGCTTTTACAAACATCTCGGCCAAGATTTGACCTACGGCCGGTGTTTTATCTGAAGGCTTAAACACAACCGTGTTTCCCACCAACAAGGCCGGAATAAAATGACCATTTGGTAAATGCGCCGGAAAATTAAACGGACCTAAAATAGCCAATACACCTTTAGGCTTATACCTAATCACACCATCCACGTTAGGAATCGCATTTTCAACTCTAGAAGCTTTTACAAGTTCCAATGAATTTTCAATCGTAATTTTAATCTTGCTAGAAAGTGCAGTCGCTTCCGTCAAAGCTTCCCACGTTGGCTTACCCGTCTCACGACTAATCACATGGGCAATTTCATTTTTATGCAAAGTAAAAACAGACTCAAGCTTTCGCAAATACCCAATGCGTTCATCCATAGAAAGCGCTGACCATCCAACAAAAGCTTTTTTAGCCGCTTCACATGCATCATCTACATCTTCATAAGACACCGAAACATCAAATAAATGATCTTCAAAATCCGCCGGACTTTTTAGACTCCAGCTTTCATCCTTACGATTTGAAATCGAAAATTCACCATTAATAAAACTACCTTTGTAAACTAATTTTTCCATTTTTCCCTCTTGGGTTTTGAAACATGTTGGGATTTGATTTTATTTTAAAAAAAACTTTCTGATTTGATTCTAAATTTTGATGCGGGCTCCTGCCCTCGCAGGCATTTTTCCCTTCGGGAAAAAACGCATCACGCTTGCCTGACATCAAAATTTAGAATCAAATCAGAAAGCTTTTTTTAAAATAAAATCTATTCCCGCATCACTTATTAAACTAAACATCTGACCATCTGTCGATATAGATTCATGGCTTCTTCTATACTCTTTAAGGTTATAAATTCGTTAGGTTTAAACATCTGTGTGAAATCTCCTGGACCAAATATCAGTGGTTGAAATCCTGACAATTTGAATAAGTCGGCTTCGGAAGTATATTCTAAGGACTTTGCTAAATTTTCATTTTCTAGAGAGCCTGTTAGTTTTAACATTTGGTTCAAGAAACTTTTGTCGCCTTGGAAGATGTAGGGCCAGCGTTGGGATAGAAGTTTACAGGTGCCACCGATTTTTGAGACTTCTGTTCTTAAGCTTAATATCCATTGGTCTGAAATCACTTCTGGGATTCCTGGTGGGAAGACGCACTCGCCCCAAAATTCGATACCTTCGAGGTCGCTAACCACTCTTCCGAAATGAAGGAATGGGCACTTAGGTAAAAAATCTATGTTGGAAAATTTTTGGAAGTCTTGAGTTAGTTTTTTTAAGAGTTCGTAAAATTCTTTTAATTTTTTTCCCATTAAAATTTCTTTTTCGTTGACGAGGTCGAACTCGAATAAACAACTTCTTGGATCTGAATATAAATCCTTTCCGCCTGCAAAATCTAAAACCAAAAGTTGATCTGGAAGATGTTCGATGAATTCTAGTGCTTGAACAATGGCGTTATTAGTATTTATAGATTCGTTCTTGATGTTATCGTTTTGTTTGGAGTGAAAGTATTGGCTTTCTGAACTGCTATCTTCTTGATCGTCGTGCTCTGATTTTATTTTCTTTTCGAAATCTGTGAATGGAAAATTAATTCGCATTCTAATTCGACCTGGTTGGGCTTTAATTACATGATTTGCCGTTGGAAACGCGATCACTGAATTCATGGCTTCTATCTTTTTTTCTTTTAAAAAACGAATCGCTCCGTGGGATCTAACTTCCCGGCCGTAGGTTCCTAAAATTGCAAACTTTGATCTTTCGCCTTCGGAAAGTTCAGACAAGGCTTTAATTAATAAGACTGTGCTTAACTTTCCTGAGTTGGCGCCAAGGCCAAACATTTTGCCGTCTTTGACTGTGATATCAAAGGGGTCTTGCCCCGTTTCAGTCCAGGCTCTGAATGGCCCGGGCGCTTCGGTATCAAGAGGATTTACAAATAAGTATTTTAAGTCTTTAGGATCTTCATTTTGTGTGATTAAAATGTTTTGAAAATCTAAATCACGAAATAAATAATTTTTGCTTTGAACATGCAGTCCAATCGAATGAGCTAAACCAGATAAATATTCTGAATACTCACTGGTCCCATTCACAATAGAGCTATCTATGGATAATGCATTTTTACAAAGCTCTATTGTGGAAAGATTTATCATAGACACTCTAGAATTGATTTTTCAATGATGCCTTTGGCTTCCATAATATGTTTTGTTTCTAAAATTGCCGGTAATAAGAATCTAAGTTTAAATGGCCCGCGGCCGCAACCAAAACAAATGATTCCGTTATTGAAAAGTTTTTTATTTAACATCATCATTTTATCTTTACTGCCATCGAGCGGAATTACACCAATCATTAAACCCATACCGTCGGCTTCACGAAGTAAACCTTTGCACGGGCCTTCCGCATTAATAGAGTTTAACATCGCAATAAATTCTTTATGGATTTTTTCGATTCTGCCCTTAGGCCCCATGTATTCGCCGTTATCTAGTAAATCCATAACAACTTTAGAACTTGCGAGTGCTGATGATGAACCCGCAAATGTTCCCGAAACTAAACCTGCTCTAGGGTTTAGTTCTTCGGTGTAAATCGTCGCAGCCCCTTGAAGACTTTTAGCAACTGTTGTGACGTCGACATATTCACCTAAATTTAATTTTTGGAACGCATAAAATTCACCTGTACGGCAAAATGTTTGAACTTCATCAAACCAAATTGGAATCCCTGCTTTACGACAGGATTCAAAAAGTGGAATGAAATATTCTCGAGGGGCAACATTGTACCCGCCCTCACCCTGCATTGGTTCAAAACAAAAAACACAAATATTGTTTTTATTTTCTGCAATATGTTTATCGAGCATCGCTAATGCTTTTTTTGAACTTTCAGGATCGTTCTTATCAAAGAACGGAATTCTTAAAACTTCGTCGTAAGTCGGTAGACCTTCTCTGAACGCAGGGTTATCGGTGATTTCTGCCATGATAGTGCTTCGCCCAGCAAACGCATTTTCCATGGCAATAATTTTTCTGGCGCCATTGGTTTTTTGCCTTGCCATCTTTAAAGCGTTTTCACCGGCCATTGCTCCGCATGTAGTTAACCATGCATATTTCAAACGACTTCCACGGGCAGAGATTTCAACAAGTTTTTCTAAAACCTGACCGTATTCTTGATTCGGTTGTAAATTTCCTTGCATCACCACATCTGAAAGCGCTCCACACACGCTGGCTTTTAAAATTTCAGGATGCGAGTGGCCAAGAACGTTAATGCCAATCCCATTGATCAAATCCATTTTAACACTGCCATCGATAAGTTCGACGTAAGGTCCATGACCGCGGCCGCTTCCAATGTAATTAAAAAATAAATCACGTCCACGAACTTGGCCATATTTTTTATACATCTGTTGGCTGGACTCTAACTTATTAGGATCAGCTGTTTTTACCGAATTTAAATCTTCCGAGTTTTTTAAAGTGCTAGAGATTAAATTTTCAAATGCAGAGCCAGATTTTTTGTCTGAAAATATATCCATGAAAGACATTTTATTTCCCTTCGACCGAAAAAGCCCGTGCGAGTCATTCGTCGTGTTTACAGCCGCCTATTGTTATAAGAATATATACCAAAGCAGAGAGGTAAAAAAGTGGTCAATAAAATTTGGATGTACTGCCTCATTATTATTTCCCTTGGGTTTATGATTCCAAGCTACGCGGTGACTGAACTTTCAACAGAGGTCTCTGTCGAACAAATGTCCCCGGTTCAAGCTGGAATTACATTGTTTAATGCCAAAAAGTATTCTGAAGCCGTGATTGAGTGGCATAAAGCCCTGCAATCCAAGCATTATTCGAATTCTCCTGAAGTATATTTAAATTTAGGGCTGACTGAGTTTCATTTGAAAGATTATGGGTCAAGCCTGGCCCACTTACGTAAGGCCCAAAGTTTAAGTCCACTGTCTCTTAAAATCCATAAGACTATCAATTACGTCAGCAACTACATTCAAGAGAAAGAGTTTTATCGAGTTAAAAATAGTCCATTCATGGCGATTTTATTGATTTGGATACCAAAAGCCGTGTGGATTATTTTATTTATTCTGCCTTTAGTGATCGGAACAGTTGTTGGGCTGCGTCACAGCCTTCATGGCATTTCCCCAAGACTTTTTTTTAAAGAGTATGTGATTTATTTAAGCTTAAGTCTTTTGCCCCTTATCATGCTCTTTTTGCAGAACTCATTAGATCAATCTGTATATGTCACTTTGATTGGTTCCAAACCAAGTCCTATTTACACCTACCCAAGTTCTAAATCCCCAGAGCTAGGAGCCATCAATGTGGGTGATGCTTTCGAGCTTTTAAAGGTTCAACCCAAAAGCGCCAAATTTGATCCGAAAAAATGGATTGCAGTCTCAACAGCGGATGTCCCTTTAGGGTGGGTGAAATCAAAGAATTTTATAGTGCACGGGGGTAAGATTGACCCATCCCTCGCCTCGAACTAAACTTCAATCCATGATTTTTAGATTCCTTGTGACATTAAGTTTTTTATTAGGAACCGGGGCCTTAGCCAAAACCGCTAATCCTGCCGAAAATCTTTATGATGAAGCTATAAAATTTCAAAAAGCCTATCGTTATGACGAAGCCATCGCGACCTTGGAACAAGTTAAAACAAAGTTTCCGTATAGTAATTTTGCTAAGCTTTCTAGGTTAAAAATTGCTGACATCCATTTTGAAGCTAAGAATTACATTCAAGCCCAATACACGTATCAGGCCTATTCTGAACTTTATCCAACAGATGAAAAAAAAGATTATGTTCTTTTTAAAATTGGAGAATCTTTATATAAACAGCTTCCCCGAGGTCATGACCGTGATCTGTCGGCCGCCAAAGAAACTATAAGTATTTTTGCGACTCATTTAACAGAATTTCCAAATTCAATTTACACCAAAGATGTTAAAAAGTTAAAAACAGAAGTTGAAAGTAAAATTGATAGAAAAGAAATTTATGTGGCTCAGTTTTACTATAAGTACAAACATCCTTTAGCAGCTTTAAAACGCTTTCAGAAGTTTTTAACCGAATATCCACAGTCCCCATTAGTGCCAGAAGCTCTTGCGGGAGCTGCTCATTCTGCAAAACTTATAAACGAAACTGAAGTTTACGAAAAGTACATGTCCACATTAAAAGCTAAATTTCCGAAGTATGAAATTCCGAAGCTTTACACAAAAAGGTTTGTATGGACGAGTCTTTAAAAATTATTTTTGATACAGCCTCTAATCATTTCTCGGCTGGGGATTATAAAAAGACAGAACCTATTTTAAATCAGCTGGTTTTGAAAAATTACAAAAATGCCAAATTGTTTTATATGTTGGGCGCTATTCAGTACCAAAAAAACGAAATCAAAAAAGCCATTCGAAGTTTTAAACGATCACTTGAGATTGATCCTGCGTTCACTGATGCGGGAATTGGTTTAAGTGTGATTTATAATGATTTAGGTCATTATGAAGAAGGCAAAAGAGTTTTTGCCAACACTCAAAAGCAATTAAGAAAGCCGTCCTTAGTGCAAGCTAAGCCCCGCGATTCTAAAGATAAAATATTTTTATCTAAGCACTTAGAATTAGCAAAGCTTTATAATGACGATAAAAGTTACGGCGAAGCTTTACAGCAATTACTTAAGGCCAAAAAATTTAGTGATGATGGGATTAAAATTCAAATCTTAATTTCTGAATGCTTGCTGAATATGAAAGAGTATCAAAAAGCGATTCAAGAATTAAATGATATCATTACAAAAGATTCCAAAAATATTCCGGCTTTAATGCGACTAGGACAAGTTCAAACTTTAACAGGTCAAAAAGTTATGGCTAAAAATACATTCGAAAAAGTCTTATTGATTGATAGGCATCATGTCGGTGCTAATCAAAGATTAAATATTCTAAGATCTAATAATTTAACACCAAGTAAGGAGTTATAATGGCGGCATTAAAAGAAGGAATGGTTCCCTTTATCAAGGCTGATGAAATCGAACAAATGATCACTCAGTTAGCCGACACCATTGACCAACATTACCGCGACGAACCTGTGGTTTTAATTTGTCCCCTAAAAGGGTCTTTCATGTTTGTTGCTGATCTTTCTAGAAAAATTAAAAATCAAAATCTTGAAATTGAATTCGTACAAGTAAAGTCCATTGGAAAGTCTGTTTCCATCATTAAAGATATCGGAATTGATATTTACAATAAACACGTTGTGATCTGTGAAGAGATCATTGATGCTGGTAAAACTTTAAGTTTTTTAAAAAAACATCTTATGCTTTCAATGCCTGCAAGCATTCGCATTTGTGCTTTGATTGATAAGCCTTCCCGCAGAGAAATTCCACTGAAGCCTGAGTATGTTGGCAAGACCATTGATGATCGTTACATCATTGGATATGGAATGGATTCGGATGAGTTAGGACGGAATTATTCTGAGATCTACAACTTCATGCAGTAGACTTCGGTTTAAACAAATCAAAGCTTCTTAGATCTTAAAATTTTCATAGATTTTATTAAGTCTTTAAAATACTAACTGTAATGAAAAATCTCAAACATACCGTTTGTCACTTGCTTGCTTCCGCAAGCTTCGCGCCAAGCCGAACTCGATTTTTCATTACGGTTAGTATTTTAAAGACTTAATAAAATCTATGAAAATTTTAAGATCTAAAAAGCTTTGATTTGTTTAAATACGAAGATCGTTTGGTTTGTGTAGATTAGAAGAAAGGTGTTGGATGGGATATAAGTTTTTTCACATTTTATTCTCGGTGGTTATAAAG
>JANODG010000165.1:0-3032 GCA_031412575.1 Bdellovibrionales bacterium | reverse complement strand
ACACGTCCCTTTCACGGATGAGACACGGGTTCGACTCCCGTAGGGAACGCCACTTTAAAAAATTGGTGAAAAAACTGGTCCAAAAAATCTGGTCCAAAAAATTTTACCGACTAAATTTTTTAAAGTTCGTCAAGGAGCTTTAAAGTTTTTGATGGTTTTTTAAAAACAATCTTAATTTTGGAATTGCGTACCATCTTATGTTAGCGTCCACATTACTATGCGCCTGTTTCTTTTCTACATCCTCACATTCATACTTTTTTGCGCCACTATTTTTCCATTTTGGAACATTGGTTGGTGGTGGGTTAGATTTTTTGATTTTCCAAGACTTCAAATATTTTTTCTAAATTTAATTTTAATCGCAGCTTTAATTTCTGGCTCAGTCTTGAAGTTCGGTTCAATAAATTCTTGGATCCTACTTGCTGGATTTATTTTAAGCTTAGGCTTGGATATATTTAGAATCTATCCTTACGCTATTTCTAGAAAAAAAGAATCTGCCACCTATAAAAACGAAAAAGCCATTGGCAAGTTAAGCATCCTTACCTGCAACATACTTTTAACCAACAAAGAACATTCTAAAATTTTTAATTTGATTGAAGAAAAAGATCCAGATTTAGTTTTACTTTTGGAAACGGATAAAATTTGGGTTTCTGCGAGTAAAGTTTTAGAAAAAAAATATCCACATCACATTTTGCTACCTCAAGAAAATGGGTATGGAAAAGTGTTCTTTTCAAAGTTTCCATTAAAAAACACAAGGATTGAACATTTGGTTGATAAAACCGTTCCGTCCATTTTTACTGACATCATCATCAACGACGAAGCGCAGGTTCATTTTATTGGTTTACATCCCAGACCGCCAAGACCCAATGAAGGCCCTTCGGACCAACGGGATTCTGAGCTGATGTTGGTGGCGGAATATATTAAAAACAGAAAAGATCAAACGATTCTGGTTGCAGGAGACTTAAATGATGTCGCCTGGTCTCATACGACAAGGCTATTTCGACGCATCAGCGGAACCCTTGACCCTAGGGTAGGCCGCGGGATGTTCAATACGTTTCATGCCAATTCTATGTTGTTTCGATTTCCCTTAGATCATTTTTTTCACTCGAAGCAGATGATGATTTCAGAAATTTTACGTTTAGAACATGTAGGCTCAGACCATTTTCCACTTTGGGCAAAGTTTCACATCCTAGCTAAACCTTCAAAAAAACATAAACCCGAAGACAAACAATCGTCGGATCATCAAGAAATGAAAGATCTTCAAGATCGCGGCAAAGATTTAGTGAGTCCTGACTCACACAAAGACGAACCCTTAGATCCTTAATAACCCGATGTTTAGAATCGATTATTAACAAACATCAAACACATTAAAAAGGTAAACACTATGCAAACCAAACACGACCTTAAATTACTAAGCACTTATTTAGACTCTCAATTTAAATTTATGGGATTCCGCTTTGGACTAGATGGGCTGATTGGACTAATTCCATTTGTGGGCGATGCGGTCACTATGACCTGTTCAATGTACATTGTCTTTAGAGCCATTTTACTAAAATATCCAACTTCAATAATTATAAAAATGGTACTGAATGTGATGATTGAAAATTTAATGAGCTTAATCCCGATTGTTGGAAATCTTTTTGATTTCATTTGGAAATCAAACGTCAAAAATATCAAATTATTAGAAGACTATGACCTAAACCCTCATGCCACTGTCAGGTCGACAAAAGCTAAACTTTGGTTACTAGTTTTATCTGTTTTTGGTTTTTTCATACTGAGTTTTTACCTCATCATTAAAGTCACAACTTTCATCATAGAATCATTTTTAAATTAAAAAATTTAAGGACTAAATGATAGGAATTCTTAAGGGCTTAGTGATGAACTTTGACCAAAGTTTATTGACATTCAAAGCTGGTGAGTCGAAATTCGAAAGCTATGAAAATTTTCTTTTCCGACTATTATTCTCTTGAACTGCCCGATGGGCATAGATTTCCTATGACCAAGTACCGACAGCTACGGGACTATTTGCTTGAGCAAAATATCATTCAAGAAAGCGAATTGAATGAAAGTCCGCTTGCAACTGAAGATGAGTTACGACTCGCTCACGATCCCGATTACGTTGCTGCCATGAAAGACGGAACCGTCGATCCATTCATCATCAGAAAAATTGGTTTTCCTTGGAGCCCCAACTTATTTTTAAGAAGCTGCGCCACTGTTGGCGGTGCACTGGCAGCCGCTAAATGCGCGATCAAAGACGGCATAGCTGGTAACCTTGCTGGTGGCACACATCACGCCCATTATGCGTCAGGAGCTGGTTACTGTGTTTTTAATGATATAGCTGTAGCGACACGCTATCTACACCAATTAAATCCAAACTTAAAAATTGCGATCATAGATTTAGATGTTCATCAGGGTGATGGGAATTCAAGTATTCTAGGTAAGGACAAAAATGTTTTTATCTTTGGTATTCATGGCGAAAAAAATTATCCTTTCATTAAAGTCCCTTCGCACTTGGATATCCCTTTGCCCGACGGAGTTGAAGATCAAGTGTATTTAGATGCTCTTCACGTTGGAATGGAAAGTGTTCGAGAATTTAAACCTGATTTTATTTTTTACCAAACCGGAGTAGATCCTTTAATTTTTGATGCTCTGGGGAAGATGTCTTTAAGTTTCGAAGGTTTAATGGAGAGGGATAGAATTGTACTTGAATACGCCTTGCATTCGAAAATCCCAATCTCACTGGCCTTAGGCGGCGGTTATGCCAAACCCATTGAGAAAAGTGTCGAAGCCTATGCCAACACTTACCGGGTTGTAAAATCCATATTGGAAGAAGCGCGATGAAATATAAAACAATTATATTTGATATGGACGGCACGTTAGTAGATTCAAAAATTAACTTCGCCGCTATTTATAAGCATTTGGGGATTGAGCCCGGCAATTCCATCATAGAGCATATAAATAAATTAAGTGAAAGCGAGCGAAAGTCGGCATTGGATATTGTCCATCACTATGAAGACGAAGGCGCAAAGCTATCC
>JANODG010000164.1:0-20765 GCA_031412575.1 Bdellovibrionales bacterium | reverse complement strand
AAGGTGCCAGGTTCCGAATGCTGGTCACGAAGCGTCACCAAAAGGTGCCAGGTTCTTTGTCCGAAAAAGAAATTCTGAAAAAGAACCTGGCACCTTTTGGCCTTTTGGAAATGGGGTTAAAAATTTTGTTTTAATTTCTTGTGCGGTGTGACCAGCATTCGGAACCTGGCACCTTTTGGATCAGAATGAGACAGGGGTAGGGTTGGGTGAAACAAATTTTTTGAAAGTGTAAAGAATTATGGACCATGGCCGATAAGTTATTTGTAAGGCAATGGAGGATTTTTATGAAGGGTTTAAAGAAAAATTTAAAAGCAATGTGGAATGATGAATCGGCTCAAGGTATGGTTGAGTACATTTTGATTCTAGTCGCTGTTATTGGATTTGTGATGTTGGTACGTCGTAGATTAGGTGAAAGCTTGAACTCGGGCTTAGATAGCGTTGATGGTGGAGTAAAAGGTTTTAATGTTCAAGAACCATAGTCAAAAATAAAAAAAGGAATTTTTTAGATGAGTTTAGAACTTACAGTTCTTATTGCCTTCATTGGTCTTGTTACCATCAGCGCTATGATTGGTGAATCGGGGCCTATTTCTGCTTTTCGAAATGCGGGTCCCAGTCTTGGGGCCAGAGTTGAAGTCGAAATGACAACAGGTCGATGTTTTTCAATTCCTAGAGGCGGCGGTGGCGCCTGCAATACGGTAACAACTTGGGAATAATTTAAGACGAAGATCCATATTTAAGCTATTTTCGATGATTTAAATTTATCACTTTGAGCCAATCTTCCGATAAGTCTTTATGTTTAACCAACCAGAAATCCTTTATTTATGGGTGAGCCTTTTCTTAATTGCATGCGCAGGTATGGATTTTTATTCTGCAAAGATTTCTAACAAATTTATCTTATCTTCATTTTCCATTTCAATTGTTCTTATTGGTTTATTTTTACCACCGATGTTTTGGTTAAGTTCAGTTTTGTCCTTTATCATCATTTTTTCTGTTGGGTTTCTGCTTTTTTATTTTAAAGTTTTAGGTGGTGGGGATATCAAAGCCTTGTGTATCGTAGCTTTATTTCTTCAGCCGTCGCAACTTCAGGATTTCTTAAGCTATTCTTTACTATGGGCTTGTACTTATGCCTTGATATTTTATTTTATGACAGGTCAAATTTTCTGGGTTTTGATGAACACCTTTGGCGTGTTTAAAAAAATCACTCAAGCTAACCATAAAATTCCATTCACATTTGGTATTCTTCTAGGATGGTTTTCCTTATTTACTTTGGGAGTGATCTCATGGTGATAAAAAAGTTAAAAAAGAAAAAGGAAGAAAAAGGTCAGATGGCCATCGAAGGCGTTTTAATCGTGGTTTTACTTTTATCTTTGAGCATTTTCGCTAGTCGACAAATGAGAGATAGAAATTTCATCGGAAAAATGATCGCAGAACCTTGGCGTCAAATTTCTGGAATGATGTCCACAGGGAATTGGACGGATTCACAAAAAGCTTTTGATGAAAATCGTCATCCTCATGTGAACACGTTAACAAGAGTTGGTGATTGATATGAAAGTTAAAAAGAGTAAATCTAAAAATCAGAAAGGAATTTTAACCATAGATTTTATTTTTTCCTTTGCAATGGTCATCGGTTTTTTTCAATTATTCTACGTGATCACTTACACTTTAATGGTGGCGCACGTGACTCAGTACATGACATTTGCGTCAGCAAGATTATATTTTGCTGGTCACATCGATAACGAAAGCCAACGTACATTAGCTGAAAGAAAATATACTGAGCTTTTAGAAGATTCACAGGTTTCAAGTTTTTTTAGAAGCGCTTTCACTCTCACAGATTTTCAAGCCAGGGATTTTGATGAAATAGATAGTCCTGAGCCTTGGAGACAAAAATTTATTGGAGTTAGAGTTGGATTTCAATCTAACGTATTAGACTTTAATGTTCCTTTTTTAGGGGCGACAAGCGAGGGCTTACAAGGCAATGCTTTTACAAGCGTTATCGGAAGTTTTTTGTACCGAGAACCTACCTCCTCAGAATGTTTTGAATTTTTAGAAGACCGGGCTCGAGCGATACTTGAATTAAATCAAAAGTATAATCGTGCCACAAGTTTTGGGATGTCCGTCAACGAAGTGGGAGTTTTTGCTGATGATGGCTGCTAAAAAAAATTCAAAAATAAAAAAACAAGAAAAAGGTCTAGCCTCGATCGAAACCGTGATCATGGTTTTTATTTTCGTGGCCTTATTAGGATCAACTTTGGGCTTTTACGGAATCACTCAAAAAATGATATTACATTCGATCGCTTCCAGAGCCTACGGATTCGAACAGATCAGAAATAGGACTAACATCACTTACCTTAGGGATATTCAAGGTGGAAATTCCAACTCATACCATGTCACTAAACTTAGGTACTTTACAGTCAAAGAGCCAGGTGGAGGAAATGCCACATTTTTAGCAGCAAAAATGGACGTCGACTTTCGTAGTGTTGGTTCAGTAGGTGGAAGTACAGCGAATCCAGAGGCTCATAATACTACAGCTTATGGAGATATCAGCCGAAATAGAAGAAATGAAAGACACTATTTTGATAAAGTGTGGATCAAAGTTGGACATGGAATTTGTTTAACTGCTGAGTGTGGAGATTAGAATGAATCAGTCGGATACAAAGACACTTTGGATTTCTGTGGGTGCAGCACTCTTTGCTGTGTTCTTGCTATACTCTTGGATTCAAGAAAAAAACAAACAAGTGACCGAAGAATTCGGTAAACGAAAAATGGTTGTAGTTGCGAAATCCGACATCAACGAAATGTATCCTTTGGATGAAACATTAGTAGAAGTGATCTCGATTCCTGAAGCTTACGTGGCCCCACAAGCCTTAACAGATCCATCAGAGCTTCGTGGATATATTGCTTTAACTCCCATTGTTAAAGGCGAGCAAATTTTAAAAACTAAAATTGCACAACCAGGAGCTTTAACAGGTCTTTCCTATCAAGTGTCACCAGGTAAACGCGCCATCACAATTCCTATCGATGCCATGAGAGGCGTTGCTAAACTTTTAAAGCCAGGCGACCGCGTGGACTTAATCGCATCTGTAACATCAGGGTCAGGGCAAAATCAAAAAAAAGAAGTTAAAGCTTTAATGCAAAATGTAATCATATTAGCAACGGGAACAAACGTACAAAATTCTATTCCAGCAGATTATGAACTTGATAAATCAGGAAAGAATTTTTTAATTAAATCACTCACTAAAAATACGAATTTCGATTCTATCACTATCGAAGCGTCTCCAGCTGATGCACAAAAATTGATTTATATAATGGCAAATAATCCACAAGATTTATTTATGACTCTAAGAAATCCATCAGATACTGGTCCCGTTGGTAAAATGACAACATCTTTAGATGACGTTTTAGGGAGATCGACAGTAGCACCTGCGAATGCAAGAGCTTCTGCATCTACACCGCAGGCCGAAGTTGAAGCTTCGGACCAAGAAACAGGTTCAAGTTTGGCGCCAGCACCTAAAAAAAGTATCACAAAACCGCGTTCAAACCCGCAACAAAGGTTTAAGTCTTTATAAGGAGTAAGTTTGAATAAAATTAAGTTGGTCATTTTTAGTTTGTTATTTTGTGTGACTCAAGCGAGTTACGGGCAAGCTATTGATCAAGATAGATTTTTATTTGAACTTGAAAAGATTGATTTATTTTTAGGTTTATTTGAAGAGATTGAAATGAAGGATCTTCCTGATCAATCAAGATTTAAAATTCCAGACAGATCCTTTTCAAGCTTCATGGATATCTCGTGGGATAATGACAAAAAAGTCATGCGTATTAAGCCTAAAAAAGAAGGTTCTACCTTACTTACTTTTGTTGACACCAAAGACGGCAAAATTATCAAGCAAGTTCGTTTTTTTATAAATAGAAATGACTTAGATAGAATTGCAAAAGAGATCAAATCTTTACTTGGTGCTATCGAAGGTATTGATATTAAAGTTTTAAACAATAAAGTCATTATCGATGGTCAGATTATTTTACCAAGCGATATGAATAGAATTGTCTCTGTAATTCAGCAATATCCTTCATCGCAAGTTGCAAGCTTAGTCAGACTAAGTCCTTTGGCTATGACAAAAATCGCAAATTTAATTGAAAGAGACATTAATAACCCTGAAATTTCAGTGCGTGTAATCAATGGTTTTTTTATTTTAGAAGGTGTTGCCAGAGATTTAGATGAAAGGGATGAAGCATTAAGAATTGCTCAGGCCTATGTGCCTGCTAAACTTTCTGAATTCGCATCTGAAAAGCCCCCTGGATATAATATTTTAAGAGGTAAGCCGCTTCCCGATGGTGAATATGTTTTATCTCAAGTTATAAATCATTTACGTATTCAACCTGAGCCACCAAGTAGTCCGCCCAAAGTTGTGCAGATAGTTGTGCATTTTGTGGAGCTTCAAAAAAGTTATCAACGTGGATTTTCATTTAAGTGGATTCCTACAATTGGTGACGGTACAGAATACAGATACAGTAGGTCTACAAGTGGTGCAGCCACAACTGTAGGTTCGATTACGGCTGTCATTAGTAATTTATTACCTAAGTTAGATTGGGCCCGTGAACATGGTCATGCGCGCATTTTAAAAAGTGTGAGCATGATTGTTGAAGATGGAAAAAAAGGAATTTTTGAAGCTAAAAATCAAATTCCCGTGATTACGTCTACGATCAATGGAATTGGTGCTGGTGCTCCAAGAGAAGTTGGTATTGATTTAAAAGTCACTCCAACGGTTACTGGTTCAAGGTCCGACATCATTGCTTTACAGGTTGAGTTTGAATCTGGGGAAGTTTTAGAGAACGGCGGGGAAGCAGGGCCTTTAACTTCTAAAAATAAAATTGATACGAAAGTCACAGTAAGATCTGGCCAAAGCGCTGCTTTGGGTGGTTTGGTTTCTAGCAGATCTGGAACGGATTATAATAAATTAAATGATTCCGCAGCTGGGGATCCTTTGTTTAAGCTCCTAGCTTCCAAAGCGTATAATCGTGGACAGTCACAGTTTGTGATGTTCATCACGCCGTATATCAAGAGCAGCGCTAGCGTGGGCTCTGATAAGATCAAGAAGAAGTTTCGTTTAGATCGTTAAGCCCTGTGAATGGATCAAAAAATTTTAACCTGATATCAGGTATACAGGCCGCCTGGTATACCTGATATCCAGTTTTTAGATACGTGAACTGGACAGTGATCCAGTTACAATAAAGGCCAAATCGACCGAAAAATAAGTGTGAAATTTTAAATAAAAACGGCTCTTTTAACAGCGCCAATTTTATTAAAGAATTGAAAGCCAAGGAGTTATTTTGTCAATTAGTAATGGTTGTCACATGATTGGAGTTTTAGGTTCTAAAGGTGGAGTTGGTAAAAGTGTTTTTGCTGCAAACTTTGCTATAGCCATTCAAACGGAACTTAAAGCAAAAACTTTATTGATAGACCTAGATTCAAAAACTTGCGGTGACCAAAATATTATTTTGGGATTAAGACCAGAAAAAAATATTACTGATTTGTGTAAACATAATTCAGCTTTAACACCAGTAGCTTTTAAAACTTATATCACAACACATGCCTCTGGCATTGATTATCTAGCGTCAGTGACAGATCCAAGTTCAAGCTTAAATGTGGATGAAGATATTTTTTTAAAATCCATTTTTACATTTAGCCAATACTACAAATACATTGTTGTGGATTTAGGTAACCAATTATCTTCACTACAATACAGAATTTTAGACGATATTAGTTCCGGTTTAATTGTCACAAGTCCTGATATTTTGACGGTAACGCAGACGAAAAAACTTTTGAACGAATTATTAACAGCCACTTATCCCGCAGAAATATTTCAAATAGTAATTAATAAAGCACATTCAAGTGGATTGAGTGCAAAAGCCATTGGTGACAGTTTAAGACGACCGGTATTAAGTGTTATCCCACAAGATGATGCTTTGGTTTATTCTTCATTGTCTAACGGAAGTCCATTTTGTTTTTCAAACCCAAGACATCCAGTGTCTTTAGCTCATAACGAAGTGATTCGAAAATTAACAGGTGGAGTTTTACAAAAACTAAAATCTTTATCACAAAACACTTCAACTAAAAAAGAAGTCACTGTCCCAGGCTCTACAGAATCAAGTTCAAGTTCACAGCCTAAAAAAATTAGCGATCATATTCAGTTAAAAATCCAAATTCATGGTGAATTATTAAAAGAGATGGATTTAAAAAAAGATTTAGGTAACTCAAAAAACGATCCAGAAAAAGAAAAAATTCTTGAACAGAAAACTCAAAAAATTATCACCATGCTTGTTGATAAATATTCCCCAGGAATTTCCAGAGATTTACGTACCCAAATGATTAAAGAAATTCTAGATGAATCATTAAAACTAGGACCATTAGAAGACCTTCTTGCCGATCCTTCGGTGACAGAGATTATGGTTAACGGGTGCGAAAAGATCTTCATCGAAAAAAGTGGTCGTATTGTTTTAAGTCAGACGCGCTTTACAAGTAACACTCAGTTAAGAACTGTCATTGATCGTATCGTTCAGCCGCTAGGTCGACAAATCAACGAAAAATCACCCTACGTGGATGCCCGTCTTCAAGATGGAAGTCGTGTGAACGCCGTCATCGAACCTTTAGCTATCGATGGACCTGCCTTAACCATTCGTAAATTTTCAAAAGAAACCGTAGGCCCTGATAATTATATTAAATGGGGATCCATGAGTAAAAACATGGTCGACTTTTTACGTATTTGTGTGGAGCAAGGTTTAAATATTGTGATTTCTGGTGGTACAGGTTCTGGTAAAACAACATTGCTAAATACAATGTCTAGCTTCATTCCATCTAACGAACGTATCGTTACTGTGGAAGACGCCGCCGAACTTCAAATGAAGCAAGAGCATGTGGTTCGTCTAGAAACGCGCCCGGCAAGTATGGAAGGTTCGGGCGCAATTACAATTCGTGATTTAGTGAGAAACTCACTTAGGATGAGACCTGACCGTATCGTGGTGGGGGAATGTCGTGATGGTGCAGCCTTAGATATGCTTCAAGCGATGAATACAGGTCACGACGGTTCAATGACAACAGTTCACGCGAACAATGCGAAAGAAGCCATCGGACGATTAGAAACTTTATGTTTAATGGCCGGTATGGATTTACCAGCCAGAGCTATCAAAGAACAGATCGCTAGTGCCGTGAATTTAATTATCCAAATCGGTCGTCTAAGTGATGGTTCAAGAAAAATAAAATCAATCACTCAAGTTGATGGTCTTCAAAATGATAAAGTCACTTTAATTGATATTTTTGAATTTAAAGAAATCGGCTTCGATAAAAATAGAAAAATCATTGGCGCCTTTCAAGCGACCGGTCGTATTCCAACTTTTTTAGAAAAATTCGAAGCTCGTGGTGTGGTAATTCCAAGAAGCATATTTTCGAATGAAAAGCCGCCTGAAACTGGAAATGCTAATAAAAACTTATTGGTTGCAAAAAAGAAAGTTGATCCTTCTGATAAGGCTAGTGGAGAGTAAAGGAATATAAATGGATAAAGAACTATTGAATCAGTTAACGTCAATTTTTGGATCCACATGGATTGCGGTTCCACTTTTTGGAATTGCTATTTTTATTTCTTCCCTTTATGGCGGACCTGTCATTTTCAATTTCATGGCTAAAAAAACTTTGGAATCTAAAAATGAAATTAAAAGATTATTCGATTTAATGTACACCCAAGTGGATGACGTCAAATTGTTATGGACTTTGATCCTTTTATCTTATGGTTTTGGTTTTGCTGTATTTTTATTATTCTGGCCTAACATCGAGTTTGGGTTTTTTGCAGGCGTAGCGACAGTTTTCGCCGGCATAAAATTACCGGTGGTTTATGTTAAAAGCCAATATGAAAAGCGCTGTGGTAAAGTTGTTGAACAAATGGTTGATGGGATGACCATCATGGCTAACGGTGTAAAAACTGGTCTAGGTGTCGCTCAAAGTATGGAACGTGTCGTAGAGAACATGAAAGGGCCATTACCTCAAGAATTCAATCTTATCTTGAATAAAATTAGATTAAACATGACCGTCGAAGCTGCGTTGAACGAATTTGCGGACCGCATACCTAGACAGGATGTGCAGATGTTTGTGATGTCTGTGAATATCCTTAAAGAAACCGGTGGTAATTTAGGTGAAACGTTCGAGACCATTAATATGGTTGTCAGAGAAAGACAAAAAGTAGAGAAAAAAATCGAAGCCATGACGGCCCAAGGGACTATGCAGGGGATAATCATTTCTGCAGTTCCTTTTTTACTACTAGCCTTATTTCAGGTTATGGACCCAAAGTTCATTGAACCGCTTTTTAAAACAACATCAGGTATGTTAGCATTATTAGGAGTATTCGTATTAGTCGTTATTGGTGGGGTTGTAATCAAGAAGATCGTTACGATAAAGGTTTAGGTTTTGTGCTCGAGAGCGTTTAAGTCGCGAAAGCTTCTGCTAAGTCCTCTGCACATAAATCATTGAGGAGTAAGAATGAAGAAATCAATTTTATTTGTATTAGGTATACTGGTTTTAAATGCGACCTATGTATATGCCTTGATCGACATGAAAGACGCAAACTATGTGGAAACATGGGTCGATGTCGATATGGGTGGGCCAGGATATATTTTAAAAGTTGAAAGAACCTATAATAGTAGATCTATCTACGATGGCATATTTGGATTTGGTTGGTGTTCAGATTTTGAAACGAGATTAGAAATCACAGCAGATTCCAAAATAAAAGTTATAGAATGTGGTGGTGGATTAGAAATCATTTACGCTGCACAAAACACAAAAACCGAATCCACGCAGGACCTTGTAAAAAGAATCGTAACCAAAGTTAGACAAGACAAAAAAGACTCTGGATTAAAAGATCAATATTTTTTAAATCTTGAAAAGGAACTAATCACTAATGAATTTTTACGAGACGCTTTGTCTTCTGAATTAGGTTTTAAGGGTAAGATCACAAAAGGTGTGACTTATTTCGCTTCCGGTCGTGGATCAGAAAGACTTTTAGTCAGTGATGCTTCTTATAAACGAATTCTTGCGGATGGAACTTATCAGAACTTTGACTTAAAAGGACGATTGGTTGCTCTTTATGACAATTCCAAGAATTTTATTAAGATAAACTATGTCAATGATAGAATGGTCAGTGTTGTGGACAATCAGTCACGCAGACTTGATTTTACCTACAATACGACAAACTCGAAAGTGGCCAAAGTTGTATCAATACCTTCAAAACAATCTGTGACATACACTTATAAGGCACATGACCTTGTCTCTGTTATAAATAACAAAGGTTTAGCCTACCAGTATAAATATGACGATCTACATAATATGACTGAAGCTTCTTACCCTGACAAAACCACGAAGAAGTTTGTTTATAATCAAGATAAGGATTGGGTTGTTAGTTTTACGGATCAGCAAAAATGTGCAGAAACTTATATATACAAAGATTCGGAAGATGATCCAAGAAATCATTACTGGTCCGAAGTTAAAAAAGTCTGTGATGGTAAAATTACTAACGAGTCTAAATATGAATTTTGGCATAAAGAAAAAGAGGATAAGTCTGGCAAATATTTAGCTCGTGTTAAAACGACAATCAACGGTCTTGTTACAGATGTTAAATATCATCCTAATTTTGGCCGACCTATCTTTAAACAAGATGGTCAAGAGATGGCTTATTATGACTATTATGCAGATGGTTTACTAAAGGTCAGAAAGACGGACGAAGAAAGGTTTAAATATTTTTACAAAAATGCATGCAACAAAGTTTCGAAAATTGTTCAAGAGACAATTCTAAAACGCAAAGTGGCATCGACTTTAACTACAAATTATTTATATTATACGCCAGCCTGTAATCTTAAAGTGGCTGCGAATACTAAAGGTGAATCTGCCCTCTTAAGCTATGACAAAGAAGGAAGAATTTACATGGTTACAGATCAAACGAAAAAAATTATAAAAATTAGCTATGATAAAATGACCGGCAAGCCTAATATATTAACAAGACCTGGCTTGGGTGCGATAGCAGTTAAATACAACGAGCAAGGTGAAGTAGCTGCAGTTAAAAGCCAACAAGGGGCGGCAGTAGCCACTCAAGTGGCAAATGTTTTTAACAATATTTTAAGAGTTATTGGCCCAGCAGCTAACGATATCAATATATAAAGGCATAACAGTAAATGAAGAGCATATTGATTATCTCAGTACTTTTAATTTTTAACGTTGCCTTGGGGCGTGGTCTTAATCCGTCTCGTCAAGACTTCGGCGGCATTGCAGTACCAGATCCGAACGAAAGTATAAATAAAAATAGTCCTTCAAGAAACGATGATGATCGTGCAAAGGCCAATAAATATTTAGCAGAACTTGGCTTTGGGAAGAGTGAAAATCCTAAACCTAAAAATAATGATTTACCAACGACTGGTAAACAGTAAATTCAACATTAAATCCAATACAATCTTATAAACTCATTTTTAAAACAAATTTTAATGAACTAACCATTAATCTTTCTAAAGACCCGCAAATAAATCTAACTGTTTGTGCTGTTTTTCAATAACAGGGAAACGCATTTCTGGACGCCCCGAAACTTGGATCAAATCAGCCCAATCTGGCTCTGAGCCATGATAAAGTCTTTCTAAAATATTTTGAAAAACAAAGCCGCAATATTTGGCATCATCGTCTGCACGGTGAAGAACGTCGATGGGAACATTTAAATGCTTAGCCACGGTCGCTAGTTTATAACTCATTAGGCCTGGATAAACTTTTCGAGATAAAGGCAGAGTATCAAAAATCAGACCTGTCGGCGCCTGCACACTATATTTTTTAAAATCAGCAAGCAAAAACTGATAATCAAAATTCGCATTATGGGCTACGAGCACATCATTTTGGCAATAGCGAGATACTGGTTCTAATAACTCCTCAATCAAAGGCTTACCTTTAACCATATCGTTACTTATTCCATTAACTTTTGAGGCTGCAAGCGGAATCGGAATTTGTGGATCCACTAAACATGCAAATTTATCGACGGGTTTGCCATTTTCAAAGCGAACCATACCGATTTCTACGATTCTATCTATTCCTGCGAACGTTCCTGTTGTCTCTAAGTCGAAAGCTATAAATCTCATAACTTAATATTGCCATTCCAAAAAAAATGGGACAACCTCAAACAAGCTAACGCCTTGCATTTCCTTACCTATTTGATGAACAATTAAGAATCAAAAACTAAAAATTTTAATAACAATTTTAATTATTTGAGTTTTACGATTTAATCTATCAACCTAATTATCGAAAAAAGATGCTGATGATGTTTTTAACATGAAAGTGATTTATGAAATTTAAAGTTCAGATTCTAAAATCGAAAAATGAATTCGATGAAGATAGCGCCAAAGAAATAATTCAAGAAGTTTGGGCTTCTGATGAACATTCATTATTAGAAATTTTATTAAAAAATAAAATACAAATCGATCACTCTTGTGGTGGTCATGCAACCTGTGGAACCTGCCAAATTGAATTAATCAAAGGCGACCTAAGCGAAAAAGAAGACTTAGAACTCGAATTCGCAACCGACAGAGCAATGAAAGATAACGAACGCCTAAGTTGCCAATCCCACCCCAAGTCCGACCTCACCATTCGAATAAAAAACCAAACCAAAACCTAAGCGTGATGTCGCTCGTTCCTGGAAAGTATTTAGCATTAGCATTCTAAAATTAGTTCTGTGGCGCGCAGTCTTGCGAACGCAAGACAAGTGTCACTGCTTGTTCGAAATTTTAGAATGCTATTGGTAAATACTTTCCAGGAACGAGCGACAGCCCGTTTATTTCAGATAGATGAAATTCGAATAAATCCAAGGAGCACGTTTGGATTTAAACGGCCAAGGCCGACTGATCTTTCTGAAGTAAATGAGGTTGTAAGCTCCTGCTTCTTTTGGTTTAAAACAGGCGTCTTTTTGGCTTTGAAAGACTTTCTTACCGTCTTTCATAATGACAGCCCATGAATTTGCAAATTTAGTATTTGGCGAAGAAAAGCAAAGCTCTGTTTCAGATTTAGAAACTGTTTCGCCCATTAAATATTCTTTATTTGTTTTTCGAGCAAAAAAATTAAATCCTTTGGGGTTACCCATAAAATCTAACGAAAAATAAAATTGTCCGTCTGTGATAGCTTTTAAAACTTTTTGAGTATCAGATTTAATTTGTCCAGTAAGTTCGGACGTAAGAAGTATGTGATTTGAACTTAATAAAAATAATTGTTTATAAGAGGGAAAGCGAACAAACAGGCTTCCTAAAAGTTTGAATTTTGATTTGGCATCACTGCCAGAAAGACCGATCAGTTTTCGTTTTTTATTGATTCGGTACCATAAATTTAAATTTTGATAGGGATTTTTATAAATATTCAAAAATGCATACTCAGGATTAAATGGGTACATCAATAAGGATGTTATAAAGTTCCATTTTGAGCTGTCCCAAGATTCGCGCCAATGACTTCGTAAACTAATAATTTCAATAGCATCAATTCCTTTCGCGAATTCGCCTTCCCATTCATAATCTTTTTTTGTGGGATGCTTCAAAAGAATAAGGCCTTCGCGGTTTTCTTCTAAATAATCCGACAAAAACATGTGGGCATCTCCTGCATTTTTGATCTGTGTAAAATCAAAAAGAGGATCTACCAAAATTAATCTTGATTTTAGGTATGAATACTCACGGCCATTCAGCACCAGGATATTTTCTTCGTATCTGTTAGAATTATTCTGTAATTCAAAAGAGGAGTTTTCGGTGAAGATAATAAAATCTAATTTAGAATCGTAGGCAGCTTTAATTATTTCAGGAATTGTTCCTTTGCCATCACCTTTCTGGCTATGAACGTTTATAACGCCTTTGTAGTCATACAAGTTGGAATCGGTCGTGACATTGCTGTCTATGGATTGCGTAGGCTTTATATTAAAACGACTTATAGATAATCCGTAACAAAGATATATAAAGCATAAGATTAAGATCGAATAACTAAAAAGTTTCAATAAGTTTCCTAAAAAAATTTGACGAAAAATTCCAAAAACATTTAATACCTAGTGAAAGTAAAAAGTATTAGCTTTGTCTAAAAATATCTATTGCTGAGGAAAATTTAGTTCAATTTCTTGTCCAAAAACACCCGGTACACCAATATCTTTATTATTGTGAATGATATTAACGGCACCGCCGTCTTGGATTTTAAGTTTAATTTTATTTAAAGCTTGGAAAGTTCGGTTAACATCGGGACGTAAAATAATTTTTTGATTTTCAGAGTCGTCAACTTGAACATAGACCAAGGTTTTTGCTAAAGGTTCAAGAGTAATGATCTGACTTACCTTATTTACCACGGGTAGATCTTTCACAGCGGCATTTGGAGTTTCAGTCAAACTGACTGTAGGCGTCGCCGATTGAGTAGGGCTAGCAACTTCAATGGGCGGAGGTAGCGTGTCTTGTGCTTTATGAATCGCGCTAACTTCCGGGTTAATTACATTCTTGATCTCTTTGTCATATTTTTTTGTGATGAACATAATTCCGACTGCCGCTATACCTAGGGCACCCATAATAAAAATAGGAATAAATACTCTTGATAACCAAATATAAGTTGGAGTTCTAATTTCATTTGAGGGTGTATCAATTGGAGAGCGTTTAGCACCTGGTTTTTCATACTTAGTGACTTCATCAAATAAAGCTAAGGATTCCTGTTCGTTTAAATTTAAGTGCTTCAAGTAAGTTCTTACCAAACCTCTTAAAAAAACAGTTTGTGGTAAGTTTTTAAAATTTTCGTTTTCAATGTCTTGAATCATTGTTGGAGTCATTTTAATCGCAATGGAAACCTGTCTTATAGATAGACCCTGGCTTTCACGATTCTGCTTTAAAATTTCACCGAAGTTGCGGTCCATGATGTTAATCCTTTAATATTTACGTCTCGTAGGTTTTTTGCTTATTTTAGATTGAAGCTGTTTATAGCGTCCCCATTGATATACCAAACCAAATTTTTTAGACAAGGGGATTAGTGCATTTAAAGCTTTAAGTTTATCTGGTGAGTTCTGACAGCTTTTTAATGACTTATGATATAAGACGTAAGACTTTTTCGGATCTTTATGTTTACTATAGAAATCCCCTAAGTGAAAAAGTGCGCCACAGTGCCTTGGATTATATGCCAAGGTGGCTTCCAAAGATTTTTTGACTGTGACCTGTAACTTTGGATATTTTTTAGCTAATTCTATTGCGGCTAAGGACTTTAAAAAAAGACTCTCCTCGGGTTGAGGGTAGGTCAAATCATTTGCCGAGATTCGGGCTTCTTTAAAAGCCTCTACATAAAGTTTTTTCTCTAATAGTAGAGTGATAAAGTCATTTCGAACTTTAGTGTTACCGGGCTCATGCATTAAACTTTGTCTAAAAGACTTGATAGCTTCGTCGGATTTGCCCCGTTGATACAAAGAGATAGCCATTAAATGATGAGCATCAGCATTTTTTGGATCCATTTCAATTGCCATATTGAGCTCAGAAATCGCATCGGGATTCTTATTGTGTGCGAGTAGATTCTTTGCAATATCGACATGAAGTTTTGATTTAATTTTATTTTTCTCAGCAACTCGTGCCGTTTGGCAGGAAGCTAGAAAAACCATCATTAAAATTAAAGTCACTAATTTCATGGATACAGTTTGCCAACGAATAGGGACTTTGACAAACAAGCACTTTAAATAAGTTTAAAGCGATAAGAAGGCGACGGTTTCAAAGTGCATAGTTTGTGGGAACATGTCGAATCCCTTCAAGCTCAGAATCGAAGCGCTTGGGCCCAAAGCGTCAATATCTCGGAACAACGTCATAGGATTACAACTGACATAAATTAAGTACTTTATTCTACTTTTTGAAATGGCATCAATGACACTCTTATCAACGCCGTCCCTTGGAGGGTTTATAAGAAGCATTGAATCAGTTGTTTTTAAATCTTTAGTTAATAAAAAGTCTTCGACGCTTTTCTGTACCCAAAAAATATTTGGTTTGTTTAAACTATTATTCTTTCCTGTTTCGACCAAATTGCGGCTAAGTTCAACGCAATAATATTGAATGGCAGAAGATGGCTTAGATAATCTATCTGAAAGGTGCAAACTGTAATTTCCACTACCAGCATAAAGATCGTAAAGGTGCTTGATTTCAAAGGGAGCACTTTCTACGACCTCCAAAATATAATCCTTTAACGCCAAGTTGATTTCGGGATTGATTTGTTGAAATATGCCTTCGATACCTCGGCTTCTTAATTTAATTTCTTTTAAATCTACGTGGTAATCTCCGTCGCTAAGATTTGATCTATTTAAATTCGTATTTATATCTGGATGGACAATCACGCATTGATCAGGATGCACTAAAGACTTGGATTTCTTCTTATAAAATCCCCATTTATTATTCTTTACATGAACCTCTATTCTGCTTCGATAGTGATAAGGTGAACTTGAAGGCTGAAAAGGTAATAGCTTGAATGACTTAGAACTTTTCTCTTGGTAGCGCTTTAAGACTTTTTGTTTCTCTTCCACTTGTACTGAGTACATCGTGTGCTGGATAGAACATCCGCCACAGTCCTCGAAGTGATTACAAAGTGGTTTTACTCTGTGAGGGGAAGGTTCAATTATTTTTGAAATTCTAGCAAACGCGAAATTTTTTTTTGATTTATAAACTTCGATTTCAACAACATCACCTGGGCATGCTTGGTCTACAAAATAAACCTTGCCGTCATCCGATTTACCAACCCCATGGCCCTCGTAAAAGGAAAGACCATGGATTTTTATAACGTGTGTTTCGTTGTCTGACATAGGTATCTGCTTTTGGTGCTTGTTAATTTTTAACTTTATCTAAAAAATGTTTTTAGCGTTAAAGCTTAGTAAAGCATTACACGGATATCGGCTTTTCTTTCAAGTCCATTTGGTGATAAACCAAAAACTTGAACAGATTCTACATATTTGCAAGACCGAGGAAGTTCATAACTAAGTGCTCTATTTTTTTGAACATGGTACCCATCGGAATTTCCACGACCGTTTAAAAGCGCTTCACTGAATCTATATCCGCGAAGGTCAAGACAGTTAACTATGATACGGTTAATGACGGCATCATTACGTAAGGCTTTAACGTCTATCCATACGTAATCCGCAAAAACATAATTTCTATTATGCATTGTTAATTCTGTATGTGATCGGCCAAGATCTTTATCTTCTCCAATTTGAACATTTCCACTGTTATACATGATGGATTTTCCAGTTAAAAACGGCGGAATATGGTGAGTCGGATCACTAT
Organism: Bdellovibrionales bacterium; assembly: GCA_031412575.1. Classification (GTDB taxonomy): domain Bacteria; phylum Bdellovibrionota; class Bdellovibrionia; order Bdellovibrionales; family UBA1609; genus JAMLIO01. Next base: position 4,451 of record JANODG010000164.1, on the reverse strand, counting down.
CTATTGGTGGCAACGGATGAGGCGACGGGATCGGGTTATGAGTTACAAGAGGTTCAACAATTACAGTTATATTTTTAATTTTCACATTGCCTAAAATTTCTATTTCTAATGGGAATTCGTTGATTGGACCCTTTAAACTTGAAAATAGGGGTATTGTTAACCAAGAGTGAGGATCGTGGAATTCATTGGGATAATTAGACAATTGGTATTCAGAAATTAATTTGCAAGCGCTATCATGGTGATCGGGTCTGTCAATGATGCATAAACGAATCAATCCCTGACCGCGTTCGCTTTTCGTCATGATGGTCACGTTTGTAACATTGTAATTTCCTTTTAACACTGGATTTAAACCAGCGTTTCGAAGTCCATCACGAAGACCTTTCATCAATCCAATGCGATACCAATTTCCACGGGTCGAAATCACTTCATGTTCGTTCAATATAAAAGTGATTGGAATCAAAGTTCTTTGGGAATAAACAGGTAATACCACTTCTGGTGACGTCTCCACCACAACATCTGGTAATCCCAATCCTAAACCATCGGCTTTTGCCTGTTCCAAGCTAGAAAGTAATAATAGTATTAAAAAGTACTTTTTCATGAAGTCTCCTTAAATAATAAAAATGTTAATTATGTTTTTCTAGCTGAGGTGATTTGCCTTACAAGTTGATGAAAAGTAGACCAAAATGCCCAAAATTGTAAGTCTTTATGTAAACTTTATATGTTTGTAGATAGTTTTCGAAGTTAAAGGTAGGCTTTTTTGATCAAGAATCCTTATTTACTTATTTAAGTATTTGGTGCACGAATTATTTTTGGGCGCCAAAATATCATAAATTATAGCGTAGAGCCTGTTGATTTCGTCTTCTGACAAAGACGCTGAATTCTGTCGGACGCTATCATTTATGTAATCCGTAAAATTTTTGGCAAAATAATTTATTGTTTTTTGTGCTGGTTTTTTTGAATACTCTTCGAAAAAAGCAAGATAAAATCTTTCTAATACAGCGTTCATTCTGTCGATCTCAACGATCTGAGATAAAGTCGGTAAGTACGGTGAACTAGAAAATATTGCAAGCATACGGTCTTTTAATTCCCGAGTGCTTACAAAATTAAGGGAATAATAATTTGTGGGAGGATTGCTTTCTTCGCCTGAAAGTAGATTTTCGTCTAGAACGCCGCTGGCAAAAGATGTCCCAGAATAAGGTAAGACCAACAGAAATAAAATCATCAAGGATGATCTAAATTGAATTTTAGAATTTTTCATACCAGACACATACACCAGAAAAGTTTTCGATTTCAACACTTACAATTAAAAAGCCTAGTTTTTGTAAAAACTAGGCGAAGTGTAAATTTACTTTTCAAGAATTTTTAATTTAAGGATTTTAAAAATTCATCCTAAATAAACTAATTGGAGGGCCATCAGCCCTATTCTTATTTAGATTAAAATACGATTTCTTCTTTTTTAAAGAAAATAGCAATTTCTCTTTCAGCGCTAGCTTTTGAATCACTACCATGAACTGCATTTTCGCCCATGCTGTCGCCAAATCTTTTTCTTAAAGTGCCTTCAGCCGCTTGAGCTGGATTAGTTGCACCCATAATCTCACGGTTACGCATAACTGCATTTTCACCTTTCAAAACCATCAACATCACTGGACCTGAAGTCATGAAGTCCACAAGTTCACCAAAAAATGGACGCTCTTTGTGTTCAGCATAAAACTCTTCACACTGTTTTCTTGGAATATTCGTCAATTTCGCAGCCGCAATCTGTAGACCATTATTTTCAAACGTCGTCATAATCTGCCCAATCACATTCTTATGAATCGCGTTCGGCTTAATAATACTAAATGTTTTTTCCATCTTTTCTCCTAAGGGTTTAATTAAAAAAAATTTAAAACGATCTTCTTCTCTGGAACTTTAGAATGTTCTATTCCTTTATATCTCTAAAAGCGAGTTCCGCAGCGAAGCGAGGACTGTTTGAGCTTTTAGAGTTATAAAGGAATAGAATATTCTAAAATTCCAGAGAAGATTCATACTCTACTAATGTTTTTTAGCCAAAGCCGACTTCATGGCTTTTCCTAAATCCCCAGGTGATCTTGCAATCACACACCCAGCATCTTCTAAAGCTTCAAACTTAGCCTCTGCAGTTCCTTGACCACCACTGATGATTGCACCCGCATGACCCATGCGTTTACCAGCCGGAGCCGTAGAACCCGCGATGAAGGCCGCTACTGGCTTTTTAAACTCAGCTTTGATGTAAGCTGCAGCTTCTTCTTCCGCTGTTCCACCAATTTCACCGATCATGATCACACCTTCAGTTTCAGGGTCATCATTGAATAGTCTTAGGACATCAATAAAATTTGTGCCATTGACGGGATCTCCGCCAATACCGACACAAGTACTTTGACCCATACCTAAAGCGGATAACTGAGCCACAGCTTCGTAAGTTAAAGTTCCAGATCTTGAAACAACTCCGATCTTACCTTTTTTATGAATGTATCCAGGCATAATACCAATTTTACATTCATCGGGCGTGATAACACCTGGACAGTTTGGACCCACTAAACGAACACCTTTTAATTTAATGTATTCTTTGGCTTTCACCATATCTAAAACCGGAATGCCCTCAGTGATACAAATGATAAGTTCAATACCTGCATCAGCGGCTTCCATCATTGCATCGGCAGCAAACGCGGGCGGAACATAAATCACAGAAGCGTTAGCACCCGTTTTTTTAACCGCATCTTCAACAGTGTCAAAAACTGGAAGTCCGATATGAGTTGTTCCACCTTTTCCAGGAGTAACTCCACCCACCATTTTAGTTCCATATGCCACTGCCTGTTCAGAGTGGAATGTTCCTTGTGATCCTGTAAACCCTTGGCAAATCACTTTTGTATTTTTGTTGATTAAGATAGACATTATTTAGACTCCTTTACAGCTTTTACAATTTTTTGAGCAGCATCGTTAAGATCATCGGCCGCAATAATGTTTAAGCCACTTTTTTGCAAAATTGATTTACCTAACTCAACGTTAGTGCCGGCAAGTCGAACAACAAGTGGAACGTCTAGGCCTAACTCTTGAGTCGCAGCGATCACACCTTCGGCGATGATGTCACACTTCATGATTCCACCAAAAATGTTTACTAAGATTCCTTTTACATTGGCGTCGTTAAGAATAATTTTAAAAGCTGCGGTTACTTTTTCTTTAGTCGCCCCGCCGCCAACATCTAAGAAGTTTGCAGGTTCACCGCCATTGATTTTAATAATATCCATAGTCGACATCGCAAGACCGGCACCGTTCACAAGACAACCAATGTTGCCTTCAAGTTTAATGAAGGCTAAGCCAAACTTGCTGGCTTCAATTTCAGAAGGCTCTTCTTCGGATAAATCGCGAAGCTCTAAAATTTCTGGATGTCTATATAAAGCATTCGAATCAAAATTCATCTTCGCATCTAAAACAACAATGTTTCCGTCTTTGGTTTCAACAAGCGGATTGATTTCAGCCATTGACGCGTCTTTTTGTACAAAAGCTTCGTATAAAGACATAAAAGCAGAAACCGCTTTATTTATTGATTTCGCAGGAACACCAATTTTAAAAGCAAGTTTTCGACACTGGAACGCGGTCAAACCAGTCACTGGTTCGATCACTTCCGTAAAGATAAGTTCCGGTGTGTTATGGGCCACTTCTTCGATGTCCATTCCGCCTTCAGAACTGGCCATGATCACAACTTTGCTTGAAGCTCTGTCGACCAAAATCGCAACATAGTATTCTTTGGCGATGTCACATCCTTGTTCTATGTAAACTTTCAAAACTTCTTTACCCTCTGGACCAGTTTGAGGAGTTACTAAAGTTTTCCCAATGATTTCTTTTGCTAGGGTTTCTACTTCATCAACAGATTTCGCAAGTTTAACCCCACCAGCTTTACCGCGACCACCTGCATGAATTTGTGCTTTTACTACCCAAACTGATCCACCTAAAGTCTGAGCTGCTTTTTTGGCTTCAGCTGGTGTGCTAGCGATGATTCCTTTTAAAACCGTTGTGCCAAAAGATTTTAAAACTTCTTTGGCCTGGTATTCATGAATGTTCATTGTGTTCTCCAATTTTTTGAATTTATAAATTTAGTTTTTGAAATTAAACCTTTAAGATTAAAACCGCATCCTCATGTTTTTTTACCCAAAATTTTAACAGTAAGATTTTAACACACACGAAATTGGTCTTATCTGTTCAAAAGATAAGACCAAGGAATTAAAATTCGATTTTCTTTAAGGCTTCGACAAGTTCTTTAACTTGTCGAACGGACTCATCAAGTCCTTTTTTCTCTGTTTCGTTAAGTTTAACTTGAATCACTTCGGCCAAACCATTTCCGTTTAAGCGGCAAAGCACACCGACAAAAAGATCTTTGTAGCCATATTCACCTTCCAACCAAGCCGCGCATGGAAGAATTCTATTTTGATCTTTTA
>JANODG010000163.1:0-8747 GCA_031412575.1 Bdellovibrionales bacterium | reverse complement strand
CAAATGGCCGTGGACACTCCCACCGTTTTCGTATTGGCTGGCCCCAACGGCGCGGGCAAAACCTCGCTCTATCTGCACGAAGCCCCCAACATTCCTCGCCTCAATGGCGACAGCCTGTATCAGCAGGGCTTGGCCGTGCCCGATATTGAGGCCGAGCTACGCAAACAATTGGAGCAATGGGTGACGCAACGGGCTTCGTTCATCATCGAAACCAACGCTGCCAGCGAACGGGACTACGCATTGTTGGCCACCCTCCAAAAAGCGGGCTACCGCCTCGAATGCCGTTTTGTCGGTCTGCAATCGGTGCAGGATTGCCTATCACAGAGCCTACCGGAAGCATGGTCGTAGACATCGGTGGTGGTACTACGGGTGTTGCCGTAATTTCTTTAGGTGGAATTGTTTACTGTAAATCGATTAAAGTAGCCGGTGATAAATTTGATGAAGCGATCGTAAATTATGTTCGCCGTCAGTTCAATCTTTTGATCGGTGAAAGAACTGCAGAAAATATCAAAATCAGAATTGGTAGCGCTTACGCTTTAGACGAAGAAAGATCTATGGAAATCAAAGGGCGAGATTTAGTGGCCGGTGCTCCAAAGACAGTCGAAATCACTGCAACCCAAGTCAACGACGCGCTTATGGACCCATTATCTGAAGTCGTTGATGCTGTTCGAACAGCCTTAGAAAAAACTCCTCCTGAACTTGCAGCTGATATCGTTGATAATGGTATTGTTTTAACGGGTGGTGGGGCTTTGTTAACGAACTTAGATATTTTGCTTCGCGAAAGAACAGGCCTACCAGTTACAATTGCAGAAGATCCTCTGACTTGTGTTGTGATGGGTTCTGGTAAAACCCTTGATGAGCCTGAGTTTTTAAAGCTAACAATAGATTAAGGGACTTTAATGACCGAATTTCTTGTTAGAAAAAATATTTTTGAACGCTCGTCAAAATTATTCTTTTTTTGTTTTTTAAATGAATCTTGGTCGCTCAAAGCCGCCCGCGATATTACTATCGATATTGTCGATCCTAATTTTATGTCGCTTAAAACTGATGAAGCCGAATACGCTCAACTCAAAAAAATAAATAAGATTTACATTAATCAACTCAACAAAAAAAACCATCAAGGTACGACTCCAGTTTTAGGACATTTTGAAGTTCCAAAGACTTTAGATTTAGGTGCTTGGCGCGAATTTAGACGATCAAGCAATTCAGATGAATTTTATGTCACGTGTTTATTTTATATCGGTGGATTTTCTTTAGAAACTATAGCAGAAGTCTTAAGAATCACGCCTGGAACTGCAAAGCTAAGATTAAGCCGAGGAGTTAAAAAGTTAGGTTCTATTTTACTTAAGGAATATTTGTACTGATGGAAACAATAGAAACCCAAAAACCCAGAGAAAGACTGCGTCCACCTTCAAGAGACGTTTCCGATTTTTTCTTTGAACAAAGACTTTACGATTTTGCTAACAAAAATTTAAACTCTCATGTCACCGAAGATATGAAGAAATACATGGACGAAAACGCAGATGCCAAAGAAAAAGTTGGTGCCATGCTTTTGGCCTTTGAATATTTTAATGCCATCTCTGAAATCAATTTAGAATATAATAAAAGCGAATTTTTAGATTTTAAAAAAACATGGCTTTATAAATTACGTATCAATATGAAATGGATTGCATTCGGTTTTCTAGTTTTCATGATATTCATTGTGATGCTTTTAAACTTGGATCCATTACTGGCGTACTTTGGACCCTATTTATTTTAAGGCTATAACTAAATTAACACTCTTTGAACCAACCATTACATTCCAATAGCCTTTCAACAAAGAACTTAGGCATAAATTCTAAAATGTTCTAAATATAGTCCAGATCTATTCCGATACATAATTATGTCTAAAGGTAAAAACCAAGATAATTTGATACAAGTTCTCGGACTTTTTGCTTTAGTCTTTTTTGGTTTCTATTTTGTTTTCACATCTATAAACACAACAAAAAACGATGATGATTCTGTAGATTTAGCCATTTTGGATCGCCAAGTGGATATGGCAATAAACCGCAGCATGCGTGGAGTTTACAGTAAAAAACAGCTTAGAGATTTAGAAATTAGTACGAACAAATCGGATATTGCCGAAAAATTTTATAATCAGTCTAAGAGCTGGGCACCTAATGCATCCAAGCCCGAAGTGTCTGACGAAATTTACAACGAAGACCTTTCGAACTCAGAAGTCAGCATGTCCTCATTATCTGTGGAAGGTCATTTGCGATCTAGCTTAAGCCAAAGAAAAGAAACCGCAGAACAAGCGCGCAGAGAAAAAGAAGAGTACAAAAAGATCTTCAAAGAAAATGCAAAAAAAGATGGTTGGTTGGTCGAACTTGATGATGACCTAAATGTGATATCTGCCCAAGAAATAAAAAAATCTTTTTAAAAAAATCCCTCGTCATAAAATGAAAAGTATTTTTTATCATTTAAGATAAGATGATCTGTAATTTCTAGATCAAGGGTTTGTCCCAATGACTTTAATCTTTTTGTGATCACGATATCATCCCTAGAAGGATAAACCTGTGCTGTCATGGGATGTGAATGGGCAATCACTAACTGATCTGCATTGAATTTAAATCCGAGTTTGAAAATTTCTCTAGGATAAATTTTGCACTTTCTAAGTGTACCTAAAAAAAGTAATTCACAAAAAAGAACTTCTTTTTTTAAATCCAGGCCAACGACCCAGAATTCTTCACGTTCAAATTTTACTCGTGGCTTTAATATTTCATAAATTTTTTGACTGTCCATTTTATCTAAGATTCAAGACTAAAATAAAATAGGAATGGATATAACGTATTACAAAAATATTTCGTCCATATCTGATAAACCCTTGTCCGAAAATAAAAAAAGCCAGAATGAAATTCTGACTTTTTTAAACTACTAATAACTTGATTTTCTTAAACTGGATTAAGCAGGTCCAAGACTTTTATTCGAGTTTGGAAGCTCAGGAAGTTTTTCAGAAAAATCCCCTTCAGTGTAATCAGCGTCCTGAAAAGCACTGGCTGCAGTTGCAACGCGCTTCTCTAGAGTCTGCTTCATGTCTTCAAAAGTTGGTTTCACATCTTTTGTTGAACTAGGTGTTGAAACCATAACCTGTTGTGGTTTTTGATTTAAATATTGTTCTTTTGGAAAAGCTCCAAGTTTCGCAAGAAAAGCGGAAATGCTTCCATTTTCATGTTGAATCACATCGCGTAAAGTTGAGAGAGGTGCATAATGTGCTGATTTTTTTTCAGCTTCAAAGATAATCTGAGTTAATGTTGCTGCAGTGATGTCATTTTTCGTTTTGTTATCTATGACAATTACGTCTTCGTTGGCGCGAATCATTTTCGCGATATCGTCTAAAGTCACATAACAACTTTGTTGCGTGTCATAAAGCTTACGATTTTGATATCGCTTAACTATTTTAGCTCTGTGTTTTGAACTTTCTGTTCCCAAACTTGTTCCTTGGCTCACTAGCCCATGATTTAAATTTTGATTTATCCCTTGATTCACATGTCCTCCCTTATTTTTATAGCCCCAGTACTTTCCCTTCTTCTAAGTCTACAAAATCACGTGTGCATACATTACGAGCTGCAACATATATGGGAGTGTCAAAACGTGTCAACCTTTTTGCCAGCAGAAGTAAGCTCAAAAATTGTGATTACTGCTAACTGATAAAGCAAATTTAAGATCTTTTAAGAAATTAAACTTAAAGATTAGACAAAGGTCCAGATTGTAGTTCGTATTGTCTCATATCTACGCACTACTCAGTCTTTGGCTTTTAGTTACAGAGTGGCAAAGCCGATTAAAAGACATGTTAAAAATGGTGCCAAAGTTAAGAATCTTTATTACGTGCGCAATGGTCTGGTTACTATCTGGCTGTGTAATTTTGGTCGCCGAAACACAGAGCAACGAATCAATTCTCAACTCCAAAATGAAAACCAATATTAGTTTAGACTCGAAAGCTCAACGGGACTATTTAGTCCTTCGCGCTGATATGCATTCAATGAATGGGGATTGGATAAAAGCACAAATGGATTTGGAGTCCGCGATCGCAATCGAACCATCTGGCGAATTGCAATTAAGACATGCATTAATTTTAGCGCAAAAAGGTCAACTTGAAGATTCAGAAAAAAAACTGTACGAAGTTTTAAAATTTCCAGAAATGAAAAAAAACACTGAAGCCTATTTGGCTTTAGGTGAAGTTCAAGCTTTACAAAATAACGTTGAAGCTTCTTTGGATTCTTACAAAAAAGTTTTAACTTTAGATCCTTTGAACTACAAAGCCATAATATTTTTGGGTGCGATATATTCACAAGTAAAAGATCTTGATCAAGCCAAATCCTATTTTAAAAAGTTAGACGCAATTGCTGAACATAAACATCTTTCTGGTTATTATTTAGGTCGATTAGAACAACAAAGCGAGAATTTCAAAAATTCAGAAAATTATTTCGAAAAATGTTTGGCGATAAAACCAGATTTTACTGATTGCATATTTTCACTGGTTGAAAGTTTAACTTTACAAAAAAGAAATGAAAGGGCCATTCAAAAGCTTGAAGCCTTCATCGAACAGAATCCAGATTCTGATCGTGCGTTTGCAAAATTATACGATCTTTACCTTGAACAAAATAATCAAGAAAAAGCATTTAATCAGCTAGTTCAGCTTGAAAGATTCGAACCGCAAAACCGATTTATAAAAATGCAAATGGCTTTGCACATGATTGAAAAAAATGAATACGATGCAGCTATTAAAAAATTAAATGAAGTTGTTGAACTAAGTCCTGATTTTGGAAAGACCTACTTTTTACTTTCAACAATTTATGAAAGAAAAGGTGATGTTAAAAAATCGAAATATTATTATTCTAAAATTCCAAGAAACCAACCCGTATATATCGAAGCAAGTATTCAGCGCGCAAAAGATATTGAAAACATTGGTAATGCCAAGGCCGCGTTGAAATTCTTAAAGTCCATCGATAACAGCTTGGCCGACACTCGCGTAGATTTATACATTGCTATTCTACAAAGTAAATTAGGCATGTCAGCTCAAAGCATTTCTACTTTAAGAAGAGTAGCTCTGAAAAATCCAAATGATGTGCAGGTCATCTATTTTTTAGGTCATTTAGAAGGTGAAGCAGGTCAAATGGGCCGCGCCATTCTAAACATGAAGCGTGTGATTCAACTAGATTCAGAGCATTCTGATGCTCTAAATTATTTGGCTTTTTATTATGCAGAAAATAAGATTATGTTAGACGAAGCCGAAAGATATGCCTTAAAGGCTTTAAAACTGAAACCAGATGACGGGCACTATTCAGACACTTTGGGCTGGATATATTTTCAAAAAGGTCAGTTAGAGTTAGCGCAGAAATATTTAGAAATCGCCTACAAAATACATCCCGAAGAGCCAGTGATTGCCGAACACCTAGCCGCCGTGTACTCTGAGAAAGGTCTTAATGAAAAGGCCAAACAAGTGTATACAAACCTTATAGATAAAGGACTTGGCGACCGTGAGAAGCTTAAACGACAAATTAATTCCATTTCGTCAGAAAAATAATATTTTAATATCATTTCTTTTTTTTGCTTTTGTGATTGGTCAACTCATCGGGTGCCAGTCTTCCAAAAAAAGTGATGCTGATTATGTGGATGGAAGCGCAAATCCTTCCTACTGGGTGTTTAAGACAAATGTTTACAGCGCTAAAAAAAATAAAAACATTTCTGGTTATACACATGTTACATACATGAACCCAAAACTTATCAGGGTCGACATTTATGATCCTTTAGGTTTATTAAACGCCGGCACACTTATTTATAAAGATGGAAACTTTGAAGCCATCATGCCCTTAGAGAGAAAATATTTTTTTGGAACAGCAACACCAGAAACTATGTTTCAGATTTTAAAATCACCTGTTGATCCTGCTTTATTTACGAACTTAATTTTTCAAAAAAAACTTGCGGACAAGAATTGGGAATGCGCTACAGATTCCAAAAACTTTGTACGTGATTGCAGAAACAGAACATCAGGGATGGACATTGTTTGGAAGAAAAACATGTCAGAGTCTGATGGCTGGGTGCAAATAACTCATAACGAAGGCGAAGTTGAGCTTAAATTACGAAACAGTAAAACCATTAAGCCACTTCCTGATTCTAAGTTTAAACTTCAAGTTCCGAATTCCTACGCGAAATTCAAAGTGGATCAGAATGGGATTAAAAAGTTATAAATCAGTTGCCTCCTAGACCTTTGGCTTAAAGTGGATCATTTTTCTGCTTTGAAGTGTTTCATTTCAGTTCATTCATCTATTTGATACTTACACTTAACGTATAAGCGATACCTTAGGTGAGTTATCAAATTGTTTTTCGTCTAAAAACTAGATCTATGTTTGAGCTTTAATAAGATTCACGAGATAATATTTCTAGGAACTTGTATCTAAGCAAGTTTCCATAAGTAGGTCGTAAGCTAGATTAGCCAGTTAAAAGTCACTAGGGTAGTCGTGCACTCAACCCACCTATAACAAAAAAAGGGGATGTCTTTAGATGAGTTCTCAAAATCTTAAACAGATATTAGAAGCGACAGAGTTACAAACAGAGTTTAAAGACCTAAGTTGGACTGGCGATTTTGATCAGTACTTAGATATCGTCAAAAAAAATCCCTTAGTCACAAGAAATGCGTTTCAACGGTTGTACGACATAATAAATGAAAAAGGTTACACAAAATATATTGATGCTAAAAAAGAAGTGATTCATTATAAATTTTTTGATGATCCAGATAACAACGGCAAAGATGCTGTGTTTGGGTTAGATGTTCCACTTATGAAATTAGTAAATGTGATTAAAGCTGCTGCCCTAGGGTACGGTACAGAAAAAAGGGTCATCCTCCTTCATGGACCAGTCGGAAGTGCTAAATCAACGATTGTGCGCATGATGAAAAAAGGTGTTGAGCAATATTCAAAAACTAAAGACGGCGCTTTATACTGTTTCGAGTGGATTGATCCAGACGGAGAACATCCAGAGATTTTCGGAGAAGACGTTAGAACTTTTCCAAGTCCGATGCATGAAGATCCTTTATTATTAATTCCAGAAGATATGCGGGGACGATTTTTTTCTGCACTTAACAAGGATATCAATCATAAAGATTTCACAATTAAGATTGAAGGCGAACTTTGCCCACCAAGTCGATTTATTTTTAAAAAATTATTAGATAAATACGACGGGGAACTTTTAGAAGTATTCCGACACGTGCGTGTGAAACGATTGGTGTTAAGTGAAGCTGATCGTATTGGTATTGGAACATTTCAACCTAAAGACGAAAAAAACCAAGATAGCACAGAACTTACAGGAGATATCAACTACCGTAAAATCGCACAGTACGGATCAGATTCAGATCCAAGGGCTTTCAATTTTGACGGTGAATTTAATATCGCAAACCGTGGGATTATTGAATTCGTTGAGGTTCTTAAATTAGACGTTGCCTTCTTGTACGACCTTTTAGGTGCGTCTCAAGAACATAGAGTTAAACCTAAGAAGTTCGCACAAACACATATTGATGAAGTGATTATTGGGCACACCAACGAACCTGAATATAGAAAGCTTCAAGACAATGAATTTATGGAAGCTTTACGTGATCGTACAGTTAAGATCGATATTCCATACATCACAAAACATTCTTACGAAGTTGAAGTGTATAAAAGAGATTTTAACTCTCGAAGGCTTAAGGGTGTGACTATTGCTCCGCACACGATTGAAATCGCAGCAATGTGGGCGATCTTAACAAGGTTAGAAAAACCTAAAAAGGCCAACTTAAATCGTCTTCAAAAACTAAAATTGTACGACGGACAAACGCTCGCGAATTATACTGAAGATAATATTAAAGAACTTCGCAAAGAAGCTAAGCGCGAAGGTTTAAGTGGTATTTCTGCAAGATATATTCAAGATAAAATTTCAAACGCCATTATTATTGCTCAGCAAACTAATAAGGGATCAGTTAATCCTTTCATGGTTATTAATGAACTTGAGTCGGGATTAAAAAGTCATTCTTTAATTTCGAATGAAGAACTTAAGCAAGAGTACCGTGAACTTTTGGCCATCGTAAAACAAGAGTATGAAGAGATCATAAAACTTGAAGTTCAAAAAGCAATCAGTGCCGATGAAAGTGCACTTCAAAGTTTATGCTCAAACTACATTGATAATATTAAATCTTACACCCAACGTGAAAAAGTAAAAACACCATCAGGGGCCTACGAAGAAGCTGATGAACGACTAATGCGTTCGATTGAAGAAAAAATCGATATTCCTGAATCAAGAAAAGATGATTTTAGACGAGAGATTATGAACTACATCAGTTCCTTAAGTTTAGATGGTAAGAAGTTTGACTACAAAACCAACGACAGACTTTACACCGCCTTAGAACTTAAGCTTTTTGAAGATCAAAGGGACAGTATTAAACTTACAAGCTTGGTGCACTCAGTTATTGATCGTGAAACTCAAGAAAAAATTGATTTGATCAAAACACGATTAATCAAAAACTTCGGCTACGACGAGATTTCTGCAGTTGATGTTTTAGATCATGTGGCCAGTATCTTCGCTCGCGGAGACGTCAAAGATACCGAGCGCAGAAGTTAGTTTGATTATTTTGAACTTGTTTTTCGCTTTTATTATCTATCTAAAAGCGAGTTCCGCAGCGAAGCGAGGACTGTCTGAGCTTTTAGATAGCTAATAAAACCGAAAAACAAGTTCAAAATAAT
>JANODG010000162.1:0-42368 GCA_031412575.1 Bdellovibrionales bacterium | reverse complement strand
TTGAATACATAGATGCTTTAAAAACTCTAGGTGGAAAAGCTAGGGTTTTAGCCCAAAGTGAAGTGGTGCGTGGCGATTATAAATCATTCTTTAAGGATTTAAACGAGTATCAATCAGTGACTGTTGAAGAAATTAAAAACGTTTCAAAAAAGTTTTTAAATAAGAACCAATCACAAATTATGCATTTAGGTAAATAAGGACTTATTATGAAAAATATCGTTATACTTTTAATGTCGTTAATTTTTGTATCTGGTTATGCTTCAGCTCAAAAATCTAAATCAAACACATCAACATCAAAAATCAAATCTGATTTAAAATTACCAAAGTTCGAAAAAATTAAGTTGGACAACGGAATTTTGATTTACTTCTTATCCGATCAAAGTTTACCTCAGTTTACGGTTCAAGCTTTGCTTTCGAAGGGGTCTGCTCATGATCAAAGTAAAAAGACAGGTCAAGCTTCTATCGCATTAGCAATGTTAAAAGAAGGCAGTGGAGAATTAAATTCAGAACAATACAAAGCTAAATATTCAAAATACAGCTCTGAATTTGAATTCGATGTTGAAAAAGATGCCTCGGTTTTTAAATCTTCGGGCCTATCGCAATATGATAAACTGATTATGGATTTATTTCTGGACACCTTATTTAAATCGCATGTGATGAATGATTCTAAACTTAAGGAAATTAAATCAGAATTCGAAAAAATAAAGCAAAAAAGACTTTCGCAAATTAGCAAATCTGTAGAACAAGCAGCGTACTACGCTAATATTTCTTTTCAATCTATCCTTTTTAAGAATCAGACCTACGCTTTTCCTGAGATGGGTATTAAAAATGACGTTGCAAAGTTGACGATCAAAGATTTGCAAAATTATTTAACTCAAAATTTAAAGCCTGAAAATTTGCAATTTGCCTTAACTGGTAATTATAGCGAAGCCACGAAATTAAAGTTGATCGAAAGATTGCGCTCGATCAAGCCTAGTGGTGATGTAAACAAAGATGTGGCTGATGTAAAACCTTCGAAAGAAGTCGCGCCTCTTCAAATCAAAAAAACTAAAATTGTTGTTATTGATAAACCAAACTTAAAACAAGCTGAAGTACGAATTGGTCATTTTGGTCCAAAACGAAGTGAAGAAAATTTTGTACCACTCTACATAGCAAACAGCGTTGTAGGATCTGGTGATTTTGGTTCTTTGTTGATGCAAGAAATTCGAGTGAAGCGTGGATTAGTTTATGGGGTTAATTCCTATTTTGCCGGTTTAAAAGATAGCGGTTACTTTTTACTTTCAGCGTCTACACGTCATGATAAAGTTCACGAGTTGATTTCGACAGCTTTAGGCATCGTTAAAGATGTTCAAGCTAAGGGGATTTCAGCTGATGGTTTGGAGTTACAAAGAGGGATTCTACTTGGTCAGTTCCCTATGAAATTTGAAACGGATGAAAGTTTTATTAATCAAATTATGAGATATAGAAATTATGGTTTTCAAGATGATTACATCTTAGGATTTTATGAAAAGATTAAAAATCTAAAATTAGAAGACGCTAATAAAATTTTAAAACAAAATTATAGCCCAGAACAAAGTTTGATAGTAATCTTTGCCACTAAAAAAGATTTGCCCAAAGATCTAGAAAAACTGGGTTATCCAATTGAGTATATCGATTACAGGAAAGTATTTTAATTACTTTTTAAACTTACTCGTTATCTGAAACGAAATCGGAGCCACAACTTTTTCTACAAAGGGAATTCCAATCGCTCCGACCAGAATTCCCACAAGGCTTTGGATGAACGTTGTCGAGAACCACGCCGCGAATCCCGAAGCCAATGTGACTTTATCAGCTGCCGTTTCGCTTAAATGGTGAATAAAATGTTCTGGTGCTGCAAGTCCAAACACAGCTAGGCCGTGGATCATAATGCTTCCACCAACCCATAACATGGCAATTGTTCCGACCCAGCTAAGCAGCCATAAAAACTTCGGCATACTCTTTACAATAAGTTTTCCAATTAAAAATCTAAATTTTTTGAAACCAAGACTTTTTATGTCAGTATTTCTAGCCAAGGCTAAACCAAAATCGTCGGTTTTAACAATTAAGGCTACGACTCCGTAAACTCCAAACGTGATACCAAAGCTTATTAAAATTAAGACCAACACTTGGTTTAATAAAGGGGCTTCGGCCACTGAAGCTAAGGATATCGCAATGATTTCAGCAGACAAGATAAAGTCTGTTCTTACGGCCCCTGATACGGTTGCCGCTTCGAGCTCTTGGGCTGTCTGAGGGTGATTTAGAATGACTTCCTCATGTTTCTTAGCATCGTGCGGGAAAAGTGTGTGATAGAGTTTTTCGGCACCCTCGTAACATAAGTAGGCCCCGCCTAACATCAAAAGCGGAGTCATCAACCAAGGGGCAAAGAAATTTAAACTGAGTGCAATTGGTAATAAAATTAAAAGCTTATTTTTTAGTGATGCAAATGCAATTTTGGCCACAACAGGCAACTCGCGGTTGGGATTAAGGCCAACCACGTATTTAGGTGTCACAGCAGCATCATCTATGACCACCGCTGCGGCTTTTGATCCCGCTTTAGTTGCTTGTAAGGCGACATCGTCAAGTGTCGTGGCTGCCATTTTTGCAAGTGCTGCAATATCATCTAAAAGCGCTATCAAACCTACACTCATCTTTACTCCTAAAAAAAAAGCCTAATGTGAATTAGGCTTAACTCAAATTTCGTCTTTAACTCATCTAAAATTAAAATTTATCTTTTCTTTCTTTTGTCTTTATTCAGTAGAAAAAATCCTGCGCCACCTGAAGCGAGTAACATCATACCAATTAAGATTTTTGTAGTGTTACCCGAAGATTCGCCATTGTCATCTTCATACATTCCATCTTCGCCAAGGCCTTCGCCTAAAGCTCCACCAACAGGTAAGGCGTAAATATCTTGATCACGGCGCTTAAGTTGATTTGAAGAACCAGCTAAAATTTCATCAGCCGCAATAATTTTTAAAGATTGAATCGCTCTAATGAAGTCATTTGCATATTTAGAGTACTGCTCTTTATGAGCCGTAAAAGTGACAAGAATCGCAATCTGACTTTTGGTTGTAGCTAAATAACGAGTGTAATAATTTTGAACTTCACTTCCTAAATGAAGGCCATCAACCCAAGTCTGTAAGGAAATTTTTCTTTGTTTAACTTGTTTAAGTTCAGAGACATAGTTTTGAGCTTTCGAATTGACTAATTTACGAGGCGTTTTTAAATGAGCTTCATAGGCTTCTAAAGAATCACTAGGGCCTTTTTCTTTTGCGGTTAAAATAATGACAGCGTCTTTTTTCTCGTTGAACTTTTTTGAAAATTTATTGACGCAAACCCATTCAGTACCTTCAAGTTCACAGCCCCAATTGTCGGGTAGCTCGAAACTGATGTAAGAGTTTTGGAAGATTTTTGCAGATGCAGAAAAAATGACCAATTGTGCAAGTATAATTACGATTAAATTTTTTATGTTCATAAATTCCCCTTAAGACCATGATAGTTTTTTTTTAGGGGATTGAAAAGTCTGCAATAAAACCCAGACCAAAATTGTGTAGTCTGGGTGTTTTGAATGCGATTCACGTTAAGGATAGTTTGTATAAACTAAACTATTAATTCGTAACTAAAGTTGAAGTCAGTTGAGCTGCATTTTGTACCGCGGCATCTGCAGTTAAAACACGACCTGATTTAATTTTGCGATTCAAGCTCGTTGAAATTGAGCCTGAAGTTTCCAAAATTCGATTAGTTTGACCTGCCGAAAGATTTGGATTCAAACTTCGGACTAAAGCGGCGATACCAGAAGCTACCGGTGCGGCCATTGATGTGCCATGAGCTGGGAAAAATAAAATTCCTTGAGCATTTTCTATGTATGTCGAATAGAGTTGTCCATCATAGATTTTACCTGAGGTTAAGTCGAAATCTTCTCCACCGTATGTGGCAACATTTGTTTTTCTAGCACCGAAGTTCGAATAATAAGCTAAATTATCTTTTGTGTTTAATGAGGCTACAGTCAAAATATTTTCAAAATCTAAGCCTGCAGGTGCAAAAGATCTATTGTCGATATCAATTCCTAAGAACAAGCCTTGCCTTGAAGCTTCACCATTTCCTGCTGCAGCCACGATCAACGCATCACTTTTTAAAGCCATGTTGTAAAGTTCAAGTTCTTCTCTAAAAACAGGTCTTTCACTGCCTAAAGATAAATTTATCACATCGGCTTTCATTCTCAGCGCATAAATGATGGCTTGAAATGTCGTTCCAATATCTAACATTCCAAAATTGTTACCGGCTTTGATAGGAAGGATTTTTGCATTTGGCGCTACACCAAATATTTTCGCAGCGGCAAGTCCCGCAACGTGTGTCCCGTGGCTCATATCATCGTAAGGGTGCTTGTCGTTAAATACAAAATCCCAACCGTGAACGTCATCAACTAATCCATTTGCATCATCATCAATGTCGTTATCAGCAATTTCATTTTCGTTGATAAAAATATTTTCGGCCAAATAGGGGTGGTTATAATTTACACCAGAATCAACAATAGCAATGAGTTGTCCATCACCTTTAGATAATTGGTGAGCTTGATCAAGACCAAGTTTTGGAATGTAAGACTGATTTTTGATATTAGTGTTTAGGCTTGCAGATAAACTGATGTTGTTTAACCCCGTAAAGGGTGTGTTACCTGTGGCAGAAAGGTTGATGTTTTCAAATTGGCAGTTCAGCTTTTGATCTTGAACCAATAAAAAAACTTGATAAACACCCATCGTATCTAGTTCTAGATCAAGATTGTCATCAAAATTTAATTCGGGAGCATTAGTTCCTAAAGGCCCCCTTACGATCCAAGCTTTTTTAAGTGCTCCGCCTACGAAAGCATGAGGCTGACTTTGAGTTGAACTTATCTGAATTTTTGCGCCAATTTCTAAAGGCTTGCGGCTACTTAAGTTCGCAGATAAAGGTGTCATTTTCGCAATCGGCTTTAAACTTTGATCTTTGCAAGAATTTAAATTAAATGCCGGATTTGCATTTAATAATTCGGTTTGAGTGAGCGACTGAAGTGTTTCTGTTTTTACGTCAGAGTTTGCGTATTTAATAAATTCGTTTTTGTAAATTCTTGAACCAGGGAAGTTTTTTCGTAGAGTTTCATAGTCTACGTTGACCGCTTCGAACATTACGATGTGTTCGTCGGAAATACTTCTGATTTTTACAGATTGGTTGTTGTTAAAAAATTTGTCTTTTTCTTCAAGTGTAGTTCCGGCGACTAAAAAACCTAACTCACTTTCAGTTTGTGGAGCGACTGTTAAAACTCTTTCTGAGTTCTCAGAGCAACCAGTTAACCCAAAAATTGGGCCTAAAAAAACAAACACCGTCATTGGTAGCCAAAGTAAAGACTTCATGTCTTAATCCCCCCTAGTATGTCCCACTATAATTCTGGACTTTTGTATGAAGCATTGTCATCTAAAGAAAATTTTACAGAGGTGATAAGATAAGCTTATACTTTAGTCTAGGGTGAGATAAAGCTTAAGAAGTGAGCGTTTTAACCTTTAACCTAAGGATTTTGCATGAATTTCCAGCAATTAGAGACCTATTGTAAAGTGGTTAGTGAAGGCAGTATGACTGCAGCCGCCGAGAAATTATTTTTGACTCAACCAGCTGTGAGTCAGCAAATTCGTAACTTAGAAGACGAAATCGGCTCAAACCTGCTTGTGAGGGGCGTCAGGAACGTTAAACCCACACTTCAAGGTCAGCTTCTTTATGACTATGCGAAGAAAATTTTGCAGTTAGCAGATCAAGCAGAAGTGGCTTTAAAAGCTATGTCTAATGAGCTTTCAGGCGACGTTAAAATCGGAACTTTGAATTCTTTAGGCTTATATTTAATTAGCCCCGTTATAGGAATGTTTTTGAAGCACAATACAAACTTACGGATTAGTTTAAATTATGGCAACAGCATGCAATTGATCGAAGATATGAAAAACGACATGGTTGATATCATGATTATGCCTGAACCTGAAATCGAATATGCACAGCATTTCGAACATTTAAATAAAAAATATTTAATGACAGACGAAATGTGGCTTGTCGGTTCAGGTCGCGATTTAAATCTTCCGCAATCTATCACTATGAAAGATTACAACCAGTTTCCAATTGTTCAGTTCACTAACAAATACATATCATTTCAAAAACAAATTAACGAAAAAATTGAATCCGAAAAACTTGTTATCGATCCTGTATTTCAATCTGACAACGTCGGAACATTAAAACGAGTGGTTGAAACGGGAATTGGATGGGGCTTTTTGCCATCTCACAGTATCAAAAAACAAGTTCGCGCAGGACGACTTTCACGAATTCAAGTGGAAGATTTAAACTTCACAACAACAGTAAATCTTTACTACAAAAAATCTAAAGAGGTAGAAAGTATCGTTGAAGTTCTTTACCGTGCGATAAGACAACAGGGTTTAAACTAAACAAAATAAATTTTATGATTTATGGCAGAAGCTCTGCCATAAATTCTTAACGGTCTGATCCTCCAGAAAAAGAACCGTACTTCGCATACCTGTCTTGGCAAAACTGATCGGTACATGCATTCATTCCGTTCACATAATTAATATAAACCTCTGGTTCTTGAATGTAGCGATTATCCATGTGAACAGGGCCTCCATAATCATGCGCCATGCCCATATTGTGCCCAAGTTCGTGAAGAAAAATTTGAGCTACTTCTAGGGCGTCTGCATCTGAGCCATTATTTTTTCTGGATCTCATGGCAAAAAATGGCTCGTAATTATACCTAATATTTAATGCCTGACCGGCGGCATCGTTAGTGGCTGGATTCGAAACAACGGCCGTGATTTGTGTGAACCTTCGTAAGTGAACAAGATCGTTTCCAAAAGACTCTTGAGAAAGTTTGCTATATAAGTTCGAATCATTAATGTTAGTTTTTTGGTTTAAATTAAAAATTATATTACCTTTTAATAGGAAGTTTATTTTTGAAATGACGGCATTGATAAAACTATCCGTCCAAATCGCATTGCCGGTTCCGTTGTCGTTTCTAGCAACATGAATATTCACTTTAGCTATTGGGGCACTAGCTTTGACACAAAAACCAACCCTAGCATTTGCAACATAACCTGCACTGCAACTGGCGATAGTACAAATGCCCCATTGTCTTGTAGTTAAATTATAATTTTGAGTTCCTGATCCGTTTAGAATAGTGCACGTGCGGCGATTGGAAACGCAGCTGTTTCCTTCAATTCTATAAGTTGCGTTACAAGAACTCACTTGGCATGCGCCAAAGCCCGAGCCGGTATTTGTTTGAGTGCCGGTGCCCATTGGAATAGGGCAGGCCCGAGTGACGGCTATGAAAGAGCACGTGTTATTAACGATTCTATAACCAGCATTACAGCTCTGAACAAGACACGCACCGAAGCCAGCACCTGTGTTTGTTTGTGTCCCAACACCCATCGAAATTGGACAAGCACGTGTCACTGGAATAAAAGCACAAGAGTTGGATTGGATGCGATAACCAGGACTACAACTTTGCACCTGACACGCTTGAAATCCAGAACCTGTGTTTTCTTGAACTCCTACACCATTTAAAATGGGGCATGCTCTTGAGACTCTTACAAATGTACAGACGTTGTTCATAGCTGCATAACCCGAATTACAGCTTGTTACACGACAGGCACTAAACCCTGCTCCAGAATTTGTTTGTGTACCAGTTCCATTTGCGATCGTGCAATTTCGTGTGATAGGTGCGAACACGCAGGCGTTGTTTGCAATATTGTAACCTGCATTGCAACTTAAAACAGAGCATGGACCAAATCCCGCGCCCATATTAATTCGTTGACCAGTTCCATTGGTCATCACGCAGCTTTCTGTAATAGGAGTAAAGGCGCAGGCATTGTTTGCGATATGGTAACCAACACTACAGCTTTTAAGATTGCAGTTCCCAAAACCACGCCCGTCATTCACTTCTTCACCTGTGCCGTTAAGAACTGTACATGCTCTAACTACAGGAATGAATTCACAATTGGATCCAACTTTTTGATAACCCTCATTACAGGTTTGTGCAGCACAAGCGCCCCATTGACCATCGCCAATGTAAACTTGAAGCCCAACACCGTTTTCTATACTGCATTGTTGGGTTGAAACCTCTGGGGTTAAATAAATACAATCTCCATTAGGCATGCGACCTTGGGGGCATCCAGCATGAATATCTTCGTAGGTGGAAAATTCAGTATCAAACCCATCTAATGATCCACAATTCTGGAATAACCCTAGAACGATAAAAATAATTGCGGGCAGAATTAGGTACATCTTTTTCATAATAAACTTTTCGTAATTAGAGGGACGAAAATGTAGCAATCTTGCTGGATAAGATTGAATAAAATAAGAGTGTTACAACAATGTTATGAAAGTTCTTAAGGTTTACCAAAATGATACAATATCATTTTATTGAATTCTAAAACAGCGGGTCCATCGGAGTGCCGAAGCGAGCAGAGACAATTCGGGCGACTTCTGCGGCGGTTTCTTCAAGGGCGCGGTCGGTGACGTTGACCACAGGCCAGCGGCGATTTTTTTTAAATATTTCGTTGGCGTAATTTATTTCTTTTTGAATCTGTTCCATGTTGGCGTAGCTACCGCCGGGGTCTTGACCAAAGTTTTCTAATCGCTTTCTTCGGATCATGCGAAGTTTATTCTCATCGATAGTTAGACCGACGATCTTTTTCTGATCAATTTCAAAAAGTTCTTTAGGCAGTGGAGTGTCGGGCACCAGTGGAATGTTTGCGACTTTCCACCCTTTGTGACTTAAAAAAATGGAAAGTGGCGTCTTACTGGTGCGACTAATGCCCACTAAGACAATGTCGGCTTCGCCTAGCTGCTGGGTGGTTTTACCGTCGTCGTGACGTACTGTGAATTCAATAGCTTCAATGCGCTTAAAGTATTTTTCATCGACTGTTCTAAGAAGGCCAGCTTCAGGGTCTGAAGAGGATGTGGTGTCAAAAAATAAATCTAAACTTTCAAGCAAGCCACCTAATAGATCGACGGTAGGTACGTTCATCTGACGGGATTTGTCTTTGATTTCTTTTCGCATGGATTTACTCACCAGAGTATAAACCACAAATCCGGTTTCTTCTTTGGCTTGCTCTAAGATGCGTTCAAGTTGACTGTTATTTCTTACGTTTTTAAATCGAGTTAATTTTATATCTAAGCCTTCGTACTGAACCAATGCGGCTTTCAACATTCCCATGGCCGTTTCGCCGGTGCCATCAGAAACTACAAAGATTTTTTTTTTGAGTAAGGCTTCAGTTGTCATTACAGTTTGTCAGGTTCGCAGGTCACGATTTCAATATTCATGTCTATCAGATGATCTTTGAATTCATTCATTCCACTTAAAAACTCATTGATTTGGCTTTGTCCCCAAAAAATTCTTACCTGATGGGTATCAAGTTGTTTCGACTTTTGGCTTAACTGGCTTAACCAGGATTTCAATCCGTGCGACACATCAATGGCTAAGACCGCTTTGTTTGGAAATATATTTTTAGTGTCCACTAAAATATCTTTAGACAAATCGTTATCTATTTCTTTAAATGGTAAAGCCTCTCTTAAAATTATGGATTTTAAAGGTTCCGAATATGTTGGTTTTTCTTTGTAATTCCAAATCGAAAGCTGAGAAGAACAGTACCAATTTAATTTTTTAAACCAATTGCTATTCGGGCTTGCAGGCACAACCCATAAGTCAGCACCTGGGGCATAGCTTGCGGAAAGATAATTAATTTCCTTAATCATTCAGGCCACTCTTTGCCGTCAAAAAACTTTTGCGTCCACTGATCTAAAACACCATTGATGAAAGACACTGAATCCTTAGAACTATAAATTTTAGCAATTTCTAGAATTTCGTTTATCACAACTTTTGGAGCTGTTAATTTCATTTCGATTTCAGCAATGGCAAGTCTTAGTAAAAGTAAATCTACTAAAGCCAAACGATCGATTTTCCAATTATTACTGTGACCACTGATGGTTGCATCTAAGTTTTCTTTATTTTCTAGAACGTAAAAAGTGAGCTTATGAATAAAATCCACATCATTTAAATCATCTTTAATGAAGTTAGCTTTAAATTTTTCGAAGTTTGATTCTGGGTGTGATAAAAATTCTTGTTGAAAAAGAAATTTTAAACAGTTTTCTCGGGAGTTTCTCATTAAACCCATTCTTGATCTCCTCCGATAGATTCCACAAATTCATTGACCTCTTTAAAGGACATATAAACACTTGCAAACCTAACATATGCCACCTGGTCTAGCTTTTTAAGCTCAACCATAACATATCTGCCGATCAGTTCAGATGAAAACTCTTTTTCTCCGCGCTGTAAAATTTTATTACTTATGATATCCACGATATTTTCAATTTGAGATTGAGCGATAGGTCGTTTTTGGCAAGCAGCTAATAAACCATTTAAAAGTTTATCTTTTGAGAAAGCTTCACGTCGACCGTCTTTTTTAAAAATCATGGGGTATTCTAATTCTAGGATTTCATGGGTCGTTAGTCTAGATTTGCAACTCATGCACTCTCTTCGACGTTTGATTGCATGGCCAGATTTACTGACTCTGGTCTCTAAAACTCTGGTATTTGGTGAACTACAATAAGGGCATTGCATTTAAAAACTACTCCTAAGGACAGAATTAAAAAAATAGAGAGATATTGGTCTGACGTCAAGGTGACGCGAGAGGTTCGGGGCCTTAAAATTATATAGTGCAAAAGAAACGCTCTCAAATATTTTTCCTGTGCTTCGCATTTATATTGACACGTCAAGGTCATGCAGAATCTCAATTTTTTGAAAAGGCTCAAAACTTTTTCTCGCAAAGCCAAAAGGCCGTAAAGAATTATTTAATCAGTGGCAAGGGACTAGATGATGAAGCGTATAATCAAAAAAAATCTGATCAAAAAAAGCAGGTTCAAAAAAAATCAAATAAAAATTCAAATTACAAATTAGATCCACTGATTGGCAGTCAAGTGATTGAAGCCGATCCGGGTACGCATTCTACCCCTAAGTATAACCAGCCCTTCGATCCCTCAAACAAAAAGTCCTTTAACCAATCCTTTGTTAATCCATCTGATGATCAAGCACTGAATCCATCATCCATGAGCACCTACAACCAGTCTTCAGATGAAGATAAAGTTAAATACGCAAAAGTGAATGCCTTATATTTTTCTTTAATTTCCCAATCTGTAAGTGATGATAACGACAGTAACCCGGCGTACGGATTAAGCTTGGCTATTTCTATTCCGGTGATTTCAACTTTCAGTTTATTAAGCTCTGAATTTCAATTTTCTGGAGATATAAAAAACGCAGGTGACTGGGGACAGGTGCAGTTCCTGCAAAAAGAAGCCATGTCAATTTTTAGAATTTCAGATACAAAAGTGGATCTCTTCATGGGATTAGGTTTTGGTTTTGGTCATGGATCTTTAATCGCTTCCAAAGACCGCTACTTCGCCCCTTGGGCGGTTGGTCTTCAGTGGGGCAAAATTTACCAAAAAGATAAGATTTTTTATCGTTTTGAGTTAGGTTGGGCCGGTGATTTTTACTTTGCAGATGCAAAATACAGTCAAGGGCTACTAGCGAATCTGAGTTTAGGTTATAAACTTTAAATGAAATTTTATCGTCCCTTGTTCATGGCCTTGATTGATGGCCTGAAGTTAGTTTTAGAAGATCACAAAGTGGCCTCAAAGGTCTTAGAAATTATTTTTAAAAACAATAAAAAATGGGGCAGTAAAGATCGTAAAGCCTTTGCTGAATCTTTTTATGAAATTGTAAAATGGCAGCTTTTAATCAAAAAGATTGTGGAAAAAAAGTTTGATCCGGAATTGGACTCTATAGTTGTTTTTTATTTGACTCAGAAAAATTATATTTTAGAAAGTGTGCAAGATAGTGAAAAGCAAAAGAAGTATTTAGAAGTCATAGCCTATTCAAAAACTATTGATATAAAGCATCTTAATTCAGAGAATTCGAATTTAACGGATTTCGAAAAATATTCTTTTCCAGAAAATTTACACAAAATTGTAGTTGAAGAGTTAGACGACCCTTTATCTTTTTATAAACAGTCCCAACTAGAAGCTCCTCTTTTTGTCAGGGCAAATTCTCATTTGAATAATATTAAAGAATTGCGAAAAAAACTAGAATCTGAGGGTTATGAAACTTCGGAAGATTCCGAACTTCCCTACGGGTTGATGTTCAAACAAAAAGCTAATGTCTTTAAATCCGAGTCTTTTAAAATGGGTCTTTTTGAAGTCCAAGATGGTGGATCGCAATTAATTTCAGATTTTTTAAAAGTAGAGCCTGGTCACTTTATTGTTGATGCCTGTGCCGGTGGTGGTGGAAAGACTCTACATTTATCTAACCTAAGCGCCAACAAAGGCCGAATTTTATCTATGGACGTTCATCAATGGAAATTAGATGAACTTAAAAAAAGAGCTCGAAGAAATCAGTGTCACAATATCGAAACACGATTGATTGAAAGTACAAAAGTCATAAAAAGATTAAAAGATAAAGCAGACCGATTATTGTTGGATGTCCCTTGTACTGGTTCTGGTGTTTTCAGGCGAAATCCTGATGCTAAATATAAATGGTCTGAAGAAAGTTTTAGAAACATACGTTTACTTCAATCGAAAATCTTAAGTGAATATTCTGTGATGGTGAAACCCCAAGGACAGATGGTTTATTCCACATGCAGCGCTTTTCGGTCTGAAAACCAGCTGCAAATCCAAAGTTTTTTAACTCAAAATACCAATTGGTCTTTGGAAGCAGAAAAAACCATTAACGTGGGCGAGAATCAATTTGATGGATATTATATGGCAAGGCTTATTCGGAATAATTAAGTGAATTAAATACTTAAAATTCCATTTGAGTGCAATCGTCCATATTCATATAAAGCTTATTAATATTTTGGTGAATACCATTCACAGTCAGTACGATTCCTAAAAGTTCGGAATCATCACTGAATACATGCCAAAAGATTGCGATTCGGGACTTTTCTTTTTTGTCTGCAAAACCATTCACTTGGCGATTTCTACCAGATTCAGACATAGTGAACCAATTGACGTTGTCGTATCCCATCAAAATTTGTTCACCGTTGATTACAATTTCTAAGGATTTGGCTTTAAATGGTGTGTGCATTTTAAATTCAGCTCCATCAAGAATGATGACATCATTGTTGACGGTTTTACTTTCTACAAAAATAAATTCAATCAGGTCTTCACCTTGTTTTGCTTTACATTCGGTAACTTGAGTGACTTTGCCGCTTTTAGTTTCTTCTAAATTTAATTCAGGACTCAAATCTGCAAAAGTGTTGATGTGGAAAAATAAACTAAAGCCTAAAGCAAAAAACGAATTCATTTTAATGGTCCCCCTTGAAAAAAAATTTATCGTAGAATTGAATTATAATTTCAGGGTTACGTATACAAGTAAAAATCGAGGTTAAAACTCATAAGTTTCAATTCTGAATGTTTTACATTTCAATTTCGAAAAATGAAGTTTGTCCCCTGCGCCTCACACCTTAGAAGAAAAAGCTAGGATTTACCCCGCGATACCGTCCGGAATGCATGGTGTACAGACCATCGTGCCATTAATGTTAGATAAAGTAATTACGGGTCAGATTGATCTGAAATATTTTATGGACTTACTTTGTTTTAATCCCAAGAATACGACGTTTAAAGATGAGCAAATGGCCACCAAGTGTAAATGGACGCCTTACCATGGTCATACGTTAAGCAAAGCTGTCCTGTGGCTAAACTATAAGTTTAGTAAGCAAAGCTGTCCTGTGGCTAAACTATAGTCTTATTGAAATGCGTTCTTGTGATTTTTTTTAACTCAAGTCACAATAGTCATATGAGATTCGCAGAATTATTAATTCAATATAATGGCTTTTTGTTAATATTCAGTGCTTCAGGGTTTTTAATTTCCTTGATTTGGTACAGCTTCACTGAAAAATCAAAAAGAAAATCGGTTAGAACTTCAAAAATGCTAGACGATAGCAATTTTGATGAGAAAGTTTTTTTCGACGACTTTGAAAATTTAGAAAATCCTGCGATGGATTCTTTAAAACCAATATTCGATAAGTCTTTAGATTCTGGAAACGGCAATCAATCAAAATCTGACGACCCTCAGGTCCGTGAAAAGAAATTTTCTAAGTTAAATGATCTGCCACAATTTCCAATTTTAAAAAAGGAAATCAACGACAGTTTAAAATCTGAAGCTAAAAAAGAAATTTATAAAAAAAATAAGAAAAAAAAAAGTAATCTTAAAAATGACGATGTAGAAGGCAAAGAAGAAGTTCAGAGTCTTTTGAATCAAATCAAAAAAGATATTAAAAATAAGAAAGGCTAATCTTAATGTTTAAAGTGTCTTTGAATAATTTTTTTACCATAATTTTACTTATGTCTGTTGTGTTCATGTCAGAATCATATTCTTCGATACCTAAATCAAAACCACCTGTTTCAAGTTTCACAAAAGGGGAAATTACAACAAGTATTGCTGATGGTCTGACATACAAAGATCTGTATAGAGATCACATTACAATTGACCAAAAGTGGGAGCTACTCAAAAAAATCAGAACAGGCGACGTTGATTTTGCAAAAAAAGTTTATTTATCGTGTTTGAATTCTTTAGATTGGGTTTTAAGGTCTGGTGGCATTCAGTTCTTAGCTACCATTGATCCTGACCTTGCAAAGGCCAAAGCTATAGATATTTTTAAAAAAGATCCTGCTTTACTTGTCAGGTCCGCGGCTCTTCAAGTTTTAGAGCAAGTGGGCGCGCAAAAATATAAAACTGATCTTTGGGCGGCTCTTCGAGATTCAAAAAATTTTCATAAAGGGCAAAGTCTTTGGATTCGTAAAGAAATCGCCAAAAACTTATTTATTTTAAATGAGGAAGCTGATGTTAATTTATGGTCCTCATTACTTAATGATAGCGATAAGAACATTGTAGATTATTCGATCAAAGCCCTTGAAAAAAACAGTGGGGTGATTTTGGGTAAGGCTAATTCCCCAATAGACATCAAAGCTAAGCTTTGGAAAGAAAGATTCAATCTATAATTTCAGATCTTTTTAACTCAAGGAAAAGTATGATCGCGACAAAGACGCCGTTCCTCTCTTACTGCGCTACAATCTTTTTAATTATGTTTTTAGGGTCCTTAGAATCAAAAGCTGGTCAGTTAAAAGCGTATGAAATTCCCGCACAAACTATTTCTAAAGAAAAATACATCGATTGTGCGAATAACTATTTAGAAGAGCTTAAATTAGCTAGAGCTGTTCCATACACGGATCCGAAGACCGGGGAAGTCAAAGGCTTTAGATTATTAGAAATTCAAAAAGCAAGCAGTCTAAACATCATAGGTTTAAAAAATGGCGACGTGATTAGGCACGTAAATTTCATGGAGCTTGATTCAGTCAATAAATCCTTACTTGTTTTCTTAGACATTAAATCAAAACTTTTAGAGACCGAAAGCCTAGTTGTTGGAATACAAAGAAATAGTATGCATATGAATTTAAATTTTAAATTAGTTTCTAAAAAATAGATTCTAGCTCATAACTTAAGATTTATTTGATTCTTTTAAGTACGTTTTTCACTTCGATTTCTCGTTTGATCAAGTAAACAAGTCTTAATTCTTCCCATGGAGGAAGCGCCACATCTTTTTGCGATCCTAAGAAGTCGGTTTGATAAAATGATTTTTTCAAGATTTGTAATTGGGTCGATTGGGACGTGGGTTTAAAAAACTGAAAACTTAGGATTTGTGAATAATTACTACTGACTTGATTTTCGAAGGGGGCTTGCCAAAATTGTCCCGCTCCTAGTTTACTGGTAACCATTAAACCTGCGTTTAAATCATTGGTTTCCAAAGGGTAGCTACCAAGAATGATTTGGGCCGCAGCCCAAACTTCTTTAAAGCTATGATCAAATACAAAGTTTTTCTTGGATTCAATCTGAGCCTTCGCCAATGGACTGACTGCAATTAAAGAAACAAAAAAAGTAAGATTTAAAAAAAATTTTTGAATCATAAAAATATACTATTCCTTGTAACGAATTCTGAATACTCAACCAATTCAGTGAAGTTTCTTGGAGATTGTGAACCCGTACTTCCAAGTAAAAATAAATCGATTCGGTAAGTAGATTTGGGATTTTTTAAACTTTCAAAATAACTTAAATCAATCTTTGTTGGCCATTGATTGAGGTCGTAATTTTGATAAATTAAGGTTTGTCCCTTTTTAGAATCAATTTCATAGACAGAATAAATTAAACCTTGCGCCGTCACGACTGTATTTTGTGGTGGAATAAAAGTGAGTTGATTAGTCTGATAATTTAAACTATCTACAAATCCTAAAAGTTCCGAGCTCCAATTTTGAATAGTATTGATCTGAAAACTCATTCTATAACGATTTATGTTTTGTGATTCTGAATCTGCAAAAGATTCGTGGATTAGACCGCTAAAAAGAAATGAATCGCGGGAAGCGACTTTAAAATCTTTAACTTTGTTGGGTGTCATCACCGTTAAATTATGAGGTAGGAAATAGCTTATGTCTTCAACTGCAGAAGGACTGATAAACTGATTCACAAGCTTCGAAAAGCTGGAAGGGCTTTCGCTAAGTGACTTTTCTAAAGACACCACAACAAAGCTATAATCCGCATTGAATTGCTTCGGCGAAGAAATTTTAGCGACGTCTGTGAACTGACTTTTTCCTACCTGTAAATCTAAGTTGATTAAATTTGACGAGTTGGGATTTTCGAAACTGTATTGCGAGTACGAAAGCATATTAAATTTATCCGCAAGCTTTAGAAGAGGTTGGTCATTTCTAAAACCTTTCACAACATCTTCGAAGGGGAACTGACCATGAACTATAACTAGATTTTGGGGCTCATTCGTTTTGTACTTAATTTTATATTTAGGTTTGTCTAAGTTTATTCCCAAGATGTATCTTTCTCTTTGATTTGGTAAAGCGACATTGCTTGGTAGTTCAATGTCATTGCCGATCACAGTGATTTTATCAAATTCTGTGCTCATCAAGTCATTAAGCTCAAGCTGATATAAATCTAATTTACTTAAACTTTTTAAAACTAAACCGAAATCAGCAATGCCATCCGTTCTTAAATTACCATATCCCGAAGTGTTACCGCCCAAACTAAAATCTAAAATTGCATTGGCATTTACAGCCTCAGTGGTTTGAGAATCTTCATGCATGAAGTAAGAAATTATGGACGAAGGTTTTTTACAACCCAGATTTAACCCGAATAAAAAAATGACCACGACAGTTGAGATTATAAACTTGATTCGTAACACAGGCCCCCCCGGGAGATTGATGTCGACTAAATATATAAGATAATCATTGTATCAATTGGTAATAAAAAAGGCCAAGCGATGTCACTTGGCCTTGGTCTGATTCTTTTATGTCGAATAAACTAAAATAAGGCGTGCGACTTGCCATCGGCTTGAACAAATACGGAAGCGCTTTGCTGAACTTCGTTTAAGAAGTTTTTAAACTGCCAAGAGATATCAATTTGCATTCCCGCGATCGGATTTACAGTTGTTCCACGATTGACAAGGGAAGGAATTTCAACGCTTGCATTTAGTTCTTGCATCCAGAAAGCATAAACATTAGATGGAAAAACTTGAACGTGTGTTAAGTATTTTCCTTTGCCATTGAAAGATCCACCGTGCGTAAAAATCACATCGAATTGAAATTCAGCTAATGAAAATCCATAAACGTTTTCTATTTTTGCAAGACCACGAAAAACACTTGGCACTTGCCAATTTTCTAATTCATCCCAACATGTAACGCCTCTTGGTAAAGCGTTTGCAGAGGGTCCAATGTTGATGTTCACAACTGGTTGACCTGCTTTGATGATGGTCCAAATTTTTTGTCCAATGTTGATTAGTCCGTCAACAATTTCATTTCCCTCATCAACAATTTTGTTCACGTCTTCTGCGATTTCCACTACAGGAGCAAGCGGTGAAGCATTTCCAGTATCAAAAATATTAGAAAGGTTACTTTCTTGGCAGCTGATATGAAGATTACCATTCATGACTCTGATGATTTCTTGATAGTCTGAGGCGCTCACAGGCAGTTCCTCGACAGTGCTTTTTACTGGTTTAAAAAAATCATTGTTGTTTAAGTTTTGGGCTTGAATCCCAAAAGCAAAAAACAAGGTTAGTGTTGATGCTACTATTACATTTAAAGACCTTAAAGATATTGACATCATGTTAATCCCCCCTGGACCAAAGGCTCGAATTATGAGCACACCCAATTGTCATAACTGCCTAAGCCTTAGGTCAAGTGGCCATTTTAGGATTAGGGGTCTTTCTGCATCGCGGTTAAAAAAATTAACAGTCTCAAAACATTAAACCCTTAAAAAGCTTGAATTGGTGGGATTGGCAGGCATTTTATTAAATTATCTTAAATAGGTTTTCGCTGACAACAATAGATCATCGACGTGGAACTTAAGATCGTTTATAAAATGAAATGTTCGAGTTACCGAAAAAAAATATTGAATTTACCCAAGGGCAGCTAACAGCTCTTGATCACTTAAGATCGAATGCAAATGTGTTTCTTACAGGACATGCGGGAACAGGAAAATCTTTTGTCATTCGGCAATACCTTAATAATTTGATGTATCCAATCCCTGTGCTTGCCAGCACTGGGGCTGCAGCTGTTTTGATCGAAGGGCGAACCTTTCACGGCTATTTCGGATTGGGCATCATGGAAGGTGGTCTTGAGCGTACCGTAAAAAAAGCGATCTCGAATAACCGAGTGCGCGCTCGCTTAAACAAAGACTCTGCTTTGGTAATTGACGAAATATCAATGATACATCCGGAAGCTTTTGAAGCAGCGAATCGAATTGCCAAAACTGTTCGTGATAGTGACTTACCTTTTGGAGGATTGAGATTGGTCGTTGTTGGTGATTTTCTGCAGTTACCGCCCATCACTTATTCAAATCAATCGATAAATTGGCTTTTTGATACGGATGTGTGGCATCAGCTAGATTTTAAAAAAGTTTATCTCACAGAGACTATGAGAACTTTGTCCTCAGATTTCATTAGTGTGTTAAATTCTATCCGAGTCGGGAAAGTGAACGAAGCTGTGAAAGAGTTTTTAGACGCCAGGCAAAGTCCAGTTGGTGATGATTTTAATGGAACAGTTTTATTTGGACGACGTAATCAAGCTGAATTTTTTAATATCAAAAAATTAAATCAAATCGAAGCAGACGAAGTCATTTTTGAGACAGAAATTAAAGTTGCGTCTAAAATCGATAAAACTCCAGACTCTTTATTGATGCTTTCACCTTTACCTAAAACCTTAAAACTTAAAATCGGCGCCCTTGTGATGATTCGTAAAAATGATCCTGATGGAAAATTCGTAAATGGATCCTTAGCGCGCGTGGAAAAGTTTTTAAAAGAAACAATTCGAATCACTTTATTTAACGGTTTAAAAATTGAATTAGCCAAAGATGATTTTCATATTTTAGATCCAGATGGAAAAAAGATGGCCACGATCACAAATTTCCCTTTAAGTTTAGCTTGGGCAACAACAATCCATAAAGCCCAAGGGGCGTCTATAGACCGCGTGCACGTGGATTTAAAAAGTTTATGGGAGTGTGGGCAGGCTTACGTAGCTTTAAGTCGAGCGCGCGATCCTGAGAATCTGTTTATTGAAGGGTGGAGTCCAAAAAGTATCAAAGCTAACTCTGAAGCCGTAAAATTTTACGATTCAATTTAGGTTTGGGCTTTAAAAATTTAAAGGGTTACTAATTCTTTCCAATGACATAGGCTGCATGAATAACGCCAGGAAAATACCCCAGAAGCGTTAAAACTACATTAATCCAAAAGCTTGAACCAATTCCAATTTGAAGAAAAACTCCAAGTGGGGGGATGAGTATCGAAAAAATAAGACGAACCAAATCTAGCATACGATCTCCTTATTACATTTAAGTTAAAGACTTATTGCTGCTGAAAACAAAAAAATAAATTACAGGAAACGTCCATTTTTTACTTTTAGCATTGATGGATTGATTGTTTAAAAATCTACACATTTGAACCTTTTCTTTAAATGCTTAATTATTGTATATATAAAAAAAGTTAATCATCGGATGGCTATGTCTCAAAGTCTTAAAATTAGTGATCGGGTTTTTAAGAGCAGCTTACTCAACATAGTAGGTATTCCTTCTTTATTTTTTGTGATCACTGTGCTTTTTATTCACTTTCAATCTGCTTCAATGATGAGGGTTTATTACGACAGTGAAGATCTTACTGAAACAAAGCTTTTGGTTTCAGAATATTTTCGGCAATATTTAGATATGGAAACCAGTCTGCGGGGCTATTCAATTTCGGGCAATGCACTTTATTTAGAACCCTTCATTGCAGCTAATAAAGTTAAAGATCAATATCAAGACGAAATATTTCAGCGTCTATTGATGCACGAAGGTTTAAGCGATAACTACAAAAAACTTATTGCTGCATCCGAAGATTGGTATACTTATAATTTCAAGATCGTCGAAAAACTAAATTCTGGCCTGTATACAAAAAAAACCAGGGAAGCTGCCAGAGTAAAATTTGATTTGATAAGAAAAGAGTTTAAAGAATTTAATGATCTATTAGACCAAAGAAAAGCTGAATTTAAAAACAGGGCTGAAGATATAAAAAAAGTAACCTTGTATTCAGAATTGATCATTGCGTTTATGTTTGTAGTTTTTCTTTATATACTTCTAAAAAAACAAGTTCGAAATCTGGTTTCGAGCTATAAAAATTTGCTTCAAAACAACGAAGAACAGTATTTAAAAATCGAAGAGACCTCGAATGCAAAAGATTTATTTTTAGCAAATATGAGTCATGAAATTAGGACTCCTTTGGGGGCCATTTTAGGATTTGTCGAGCTTGCTCTTGAAGATAAAAGTTTAAATCAAGAAACAAAAAATCATCTTTCGTTTGTGAACCGAAATGGAATACATCTTCTAAATTTAGTCGAAGATCTTTTTGACTTATCCAAAGTAGGGTCTAACAAGCTAGATATCAATTTAGATCAAACTGATTTGTTAGAATTATTAAAAGATTTAAAAAAAATGTTTTCCTCTAATTGTGAAAATTCTAAAGTTAAGCTTGAATTTTTAATCACCGAAAATATAGCGCGGTGTATTCGAACTGATGCAGTTAGACTTAAACAAATATTAACAAATTTGATCAGTAATTCCATAAAATTTTCAAAACAAGGGGACACAGTCAATTTAATCATCTCTAAGGATGGTGATTGTCTTATCTTTGATGTTAAAGATCAGGGTTTAGGTATTGCGGAAGAAAAGCAAAGCGTAATTTTCACTGCATTCGAACAGGCAGAAACTCAGCACTCTAGAAATTTTGGAGGAGCAGGGCTTGGATTATCCATTTCTAAGAATTTGGCAAGTTTGATGAAAGGGGATTTAGAACTAGTTTCAAGCCAAAAAGATGTCGGAAGTCATTTCAGAGCAAAAATTCCTCTAGAACAAATGAACGATGATGTTATTAGCCAAAAAGATTTAATTTTTGAAACCGAAAGTGAAGCTAAGGTTCCTAAATCTAAAAAGGTAACTTTTGAATTTCTAAAAGGGAAAAGGATTCTGCTTGCCGAAGACTCTAAAGAGAACCAAGTTTTATTTAAAATTTACTTAGAATCCGAAGGCTTATTTACAGATA
The DNA here is from genome assembly GCA_031412575.1 of Bdellovibrionales bacterium. Lineage (GTDB taxonomy): Bacteria > Bdellovibrionota > Bdellovibrionia > Bdellovibrionales > UBA1609 > JAMLIO01. Next base: position 20,661 of record JANODG010000162.1, on the reverse strand, counting down.
TCGTGGAGACGGGTGCGGACGCCATTAAAAAAGCTTTTAACGAGAACTATGACTTAATTCTAATGGACATCCAAATGCCTGTTATGGACGGCTACGAGGCTTTAAAAATACTAAAAGATTCAAAGTACGATAAAAAAGTAATAGCACTTACAGCTCATGCTATCGCCGGAGAAAAAGAAAAATGTATTAAATTTGGTTTTGATAGCTATCTTTCAAAACCGATTTCAAAAATAAATCTTTTGTCAGCAATTCAGGACATTATCCTAAGCGAATTGGATAGTTAAATATCAAGGCTTGAAGGAAAGCCAAAACCACAGCGCCGATAATTGCAGGAATCCACCCTTTAATTTCAAGCCCCGAGCTTAAGCCTGATGCGATTCTTAAGATCACGGCATTAACCACGAAAGTGAAAAGACCCAATGTGATAATATTTAACGGCAAAGTTAAAAAAGTTAAAATAGGCGTTAGAAACATATTTAAAAAACCGATAATAAGCACAACGATCATGGCAGAGCCGAATGATTTAATTGTAAATGACGGCACTATGAGTGCGGTTAAATAAAGACATAAAGCATATAAAAGCCAAGTAACAATTAACCCCATTTTTTCCTACCTTAATTTAAAGTGTTGTCCTGAAAGATTCTATATTAATTAAACTATTGATTAGAGTGATTAATGATTATCCTTAGTGATTCAATGAATTCTTACTCGATGCTACAGTTTGTAAAGCCTCTGTCTACATTCTACTCGCCGTAGCATCTTTGATGAACATTCTAAAAGCTTGATTAAAAAGTCATAGAGGATCTCGCGGGTTATTTAAGATATGTGTAGATTTCTAAAACATTAAGTAATGATTCCTTCAACTTTTAAAATTGTATTTATTTTACACTGTTTACATCTGCTCCAATTGAACAAAAACATTTTATTAGTTTTTGGCAGGTCATAAAAATCAAAACCAAAGGAGAAAACAATGGAAAAAGAATATTTTAAAGGGCAATGGAACCAGTTAAAAGGAAACGTAAAAAAAACTTACGGTAAAATTACTGATGACGAACTTTTAAAATCTGAAGGCGACTATGATAAAGTTGTCGGTTTAATCCAAGAAAAATACGGCATGGCCGTAAGTGAAGTTAAAGAAAAAGTGAATGATTTAATTAAAAATTTCAAATCTACCTCAGGAGATAAAAATGTTATTAAAAAATAATTTGTTAAAATCATTTATGGTTGTATCAATTGTAAGTTTAGGCTTTGCAACTTCAACTATGGCACGACCAGATGATGGAGCATTAATTTTATCCGTTTTCGGTATCGTTAATGAAAACGTGAAAGAAGTTACAAGTGAAGAGCGAGACAAGTCTTATAACTTCGGTTTTGGTGGATTTGTAGAAGCCAATGTGAATGGAATTTTAGGTATTGAAACAGGTCTTATGTATGTCAAAAGACAATATGAGTACAGTGCCGCTGGATCAAGTTTAGTGCAACAGGTGAACCGTTTGCATGTGCCAGTTGTAGTAAAATTTTGGCCAACAAATTATATCTCACTGGGTGCTGGTCCCTTTGTATCGTTTAAAACAGGAAGTGTGAATACAGCATTAAATATCGGCGGAGTTGATGTAGGAAGTATCGATTCAAGCGCAGATGACGATGTAGAATTCGGTTATGACTTAACAGCTGGATTAAACTTTGCTGTCGCGGAAAAGACAGGAATTTTTATCGAGGCAAGATATTCATCCCCATTTGAAAAAGAAAATTCAGAAGACTACGAAGAACTTTCTGCTCTAGCTGGTGTTAAAATTCAATTGTAGAGAGTTTCGAGTGTTTTGCAAAATATGATCAACGCTGAGTTGCAATTCAATATATAATCTTTTGATTTTAAGACTAGAGAACTTCGTTCTCTAGTCTTTTTTTTCGGAAAATTTATATCCCACACCATGGATGGATTTTATCAGTTCAGATGCTGATCCAATTTTTTTTCTAAGTTTACTGACATGAGTATCAACAGATCTTGCATACACGTAAACATCTTTGCCCCAAATCTCGTTTAACAATTCATCCCTTGGAATAACTTGCTCAATTCGATCAGACAGATATGTAATAAGACGAAATTCGATGTGTGTTAAATTTGCATCCACAAACTTTTCGCCGTCTTTCACTTTTACGGATTGGCAATTTTTGTCTATCTCAATAATGTCGTTTTTAAATTTAAGGCTGGTTTGATCGCTTAATTTTTTAAGCTTTGCTTCGATCCTAGCTTTGAGCTCAAGCATCTCAAAAGGTTTAGTGATGTAGTCATCTGCGCCTGCAGTAAACCCTAGGACTTTATCAGAAAGGCTGCTATGTGAAGTCAGGATGAATATAGCTTGGTTTGGATTTGAACTATTCAGTTCTGCACAATAGTCTAACCCATTTCCGTCCGGCAATTCGATATCCAATAAAATAATTGAGTATCGATTGCTTATCATGGATTCTTTAGCGTCTTCTATGTTTTTAACCCAAGTCATTTCACAAGTATTGTTTAATGCTCTGTGAACAAGTGTATAAATTTCAACACTGTCTTCTACTAGCAAAATTTTATTCATAGTACCTCTTTTGGGTAGAATTCGAAGTGACTATAATCTTATAGTTGATTAGATTAATCAAATGCAAATCACAAATGAGCGCCCAGAACCCGGGTTAGAACCATTTATAGATGACTTTTTACAAAAGCGAAAAACTGAGGTGCGTGAACTCAAATTGGCTTTAGCGAAAAATGATTTTGTTTTATTAGAATCTTATGCTCACAACTGGAAAGGTTTTGCCCGCCCTTATGGCTTCATCTTATTAGAGGATTTCGCGCTTAGATTAGAGCAGTCATCTGCTGATCAGAACTTAAGTTTATCAATCGATCTGATTAATCAAGTTGAAGAGTATCTAGAAATAAAATCAAAATAAAAATTATAAAATTCTTAAATCACCGAAGTAATTGAGCATTTATGTTGGATCGTGCTAGACAAAACGATTCGACCAATCAACCATTCTCGAATGGGACATCTTTGCAACGAGTTCAAAAATACTTAGAACAGTATTTTATGCGAAATAAAAGCAGGTTTTAAAAATTTCGTGGTAAAATTAGTGATACTTAATACCAAACTGAAAATTTGTACGAAGGATTCTTCCTAAATTTTTGTAAACGTTCTATATTTAAGGGCTGATTAGAGTGTTCAAATAAATATGGTTTTGTTGCTAAAAATTACGCGAGAGGATGAAAGATGTCGATAGAATGGAAAACTCCGATTAAAAAAATTAACTTCGAAGAAACAACTTTTGAAACTTATAAAGGCCAAGTTATTATGGTCGTGAACGTAGCGTCTAAGTGTGGATTCACTCCTCAGTATAAAGAACTGGAAGAAATTTACTCGAAGTACAAAGATCAAGGTTTTGTGATTTTAGGGTTTCCGTGCAATCAGTTCGGCAGTCAAGAATCTGGTGACGAAAAACAAATACAAAGTTTTTGCGAAATAAATTTTGGAGTGACTTTTCCTCTTTTTGCTAAAGTGAATGTGAACGGAGCAAGCGCGCATCCTTTGTTCACGCAACTTAAAAAATCTTTACCTGGTTTGTTGGGATCGACTTCTATCAAGTGGAATTTTACGAAATTTCTTATCGGCAAAGATGGAAAGCCAATCTCAAGGTATTCACCAAATACGAAACCTAAAGATATCGAGCCTGATATTGTGAAAGCGTTGAAGTAGGCCGTATTTTTTGATTTAAATTCAAAATTATATGTTACCAGATAAGATTGGTATAAATAATGCTAGTTTAGTATTGAATTAAAGTTGTACACGCAATTAAAGCCATGGGCATTTCATGGATTTTCGTGGACTTCAAATTTAAAATTCTAGGAGCATTATATGCGTTTTGGATCATTTTTGGGTGCCCTTTTTTGTTATTCATTATCATGCCTAAACAGCGCAAATGCGGCTGGTCGTTGTGGTATTTATCTAGACGAGAGGGACATGCGAGCCGCTGCTTACAATTACGATCTGAGTATGTGGCTTTTAGAACCAAGACAGGTCCGTATTCAAGAAAATGAAAATAGAATTGTACAAGCTGCTACACGATTAGAGCGTGAGAAAACTCTATCTCATCAATTAACGTCGATTCAAAACATGAACGACACACTTCTTCAAACTGCAGAGATTGTAGCCATGCTTGCGCAAAATCCACTTTGGATCGAAGTTTTACCAAAAATCCAATTAAATTTTGTAGGCCGATTTAAATTTTTAAGAAGTTCTGCAGGCGAAATCAGAAATGCAATGATGTTGATTCAAATTTTAAATCAAGAAACTGCCAGAGTTCAATTTATGTTTAGTAATACCCTGATAGAATACAAAATAATTTCTTTCACTAATAATGTTCTTAAACTTGGTAGATTCGAAACAAGCTTAAATCCATCAGCTGAAAATAAACCTTACGAGACAATAACTTTAAAGGTGGAAGACAAAGATCTTTCTATTCTGGTTGGCGTCAAGTATGAGGAGAGTCAGGGTAGAAATTTTTATTCTGGTAAATACGTCATTCCAAGATAAAAAATCTGAATTCAGATATCGGATATTAGAATTCTGATATCCGAGTTTGAATGGTAGCGAGGAAGGGACTTGAACCCCCGACACGCGGATTATGATTCCGCTGCTCTAACCAGCTGAGCTACCCCGCCACTTAAAATTAAACCATAGTTTTAGGGACATTCTATTTTTAAGTCAATTCTTACCGAATGATTTATTAATGAAGCAGCAGATTTTAAAAAATTTTATTTAAATAAGATAAGTTCAAATCACTTTACGAATAATGTTTTTGTTAATCAATTCTAAACACAAATCAATTTTATCCTGCCAATCTGAAGTGTAGGGAATAAAGTGATAGTTCGGGTGGCCCTTCCAAATCTCGACAAGCTTTTGCTCCATATTTAAGCTTGTCTGTTGGTCCTCGGGACGAAAGGCAGAATTTTGGTAATCCTCGCTATGGGCAACTCCCAATTGAATCACCAAGTTATAATCGTTTTTGGTTTCTTCGATATCAATTTGCATTTTAGAGGCATAGCTATCCCATGAGTCAGGCCAATAACACAATCCGTCTAAAAGACCGCGGTCAAAAAGTAGGATCTCAGCCGACGGATTCACGCTTTGGCTAAGATTGGCTAAAGCCTTTTGAACATGAAATATAGCGTATTGTCTTTCTATAAGGCCGACTTCGTCATCTATTCGGGGAAATCCACCTCTGAAAAGCATAGTTGCGGCTTCTTGGCAGATGTGAATCTTAGTATCGAACAAATCTTTTAGATTTTGGCAAATTGTAGATTTACCTGATGAAGGTCCACCAGTAAGCACGACTTTATACATGGGATGAAAAATAGGTTATTGATGATAAATTTTCAACCTGTTTTTATGCGACTTTATGGTTAGGTCCGTAGTCTAAGCCCTTAAGTCTCACACCAAAGATCTCATCCACGGAAACTCGTTTTTGACCCTCAATGATACTTTGACGAATCAAGTCTTTAACTTGCTCTTTTTCTTTTTCTTCCATATCCGCAAACTCAATTCCGAAGTGATCAAATTTTTGGATTGGAGCCATAGCATCTTTATCGTTCTTTGATACTGGATCTGGCTTTTTAATCTTTCTAACAACGATGGCTTTGAAATTTAATGATTTTAATTTCTGATCCGGAGCAGAGTACAAGTGAATTTTAATGGTCACATTTTCTCTGATCGAGTTTCTATTAATCTTAATCATCATGCCTGAAGTGCTGATGTCACAAGTAGCGGCTTTAAACATTCTACCGTCACAAATCACAGCAACTTCTGCAGTTAATGGAACTCGGATTGATTTTCTTAATGGAATGTCTGTGTTTAGATCGATATTGTTTTCTTTTAAAAACAGTTTTGTGTTCATTTTTGTGAACAAAGGGCTGTCTTTCATTTTATGCCACGATCCATGACCTAATAAGGTAACTTCTTCGTCTTGTGAAACATCATCATTTTCTACAAGGATACAAACTTCAGTGTATGAGTAAGGACCTGTTTCTTTATCTTTAACGCGAATATACCAATTCTTAACAAATGGATCTGAAAGTTGGTCTTTTTCAATTTTAAACATACATGTCCTCGCTTTATCTTTTATTTCATTAAAGATATCGGGTGAGTCGTATATTTTTTTAATACTTATTTAATCAATCAAGACCTAAGTCTTTAGCTACAAGGGAAATACATTTAAATTAAAGGATTAATTTTTTTATTCATGTCTTAAAATGAAACAATGACAGTGTATTATTGGTCTAGTTTTTATAAATAAGACAAACATTTGTCAGCGAGTCGCCGATATATTCTTTAATGAAATCACTTATTTCTTTAATCAGTTTGATTTTTTCTTTGATGGCTTTGGTTTGTCACAACCTAAATGCTATGGAAATTGTGTTCGGAAAAAAGTATCCGATAGCTCACAAACTAGATTCCAAAGAACTTGCGTGGCAATCCATTCAATTTGAAAAAGATTTGACGGGGAAAGTGATTTATAAATTACAAGCCACCCACCCACGCGGGATTAAGCTTTCATATTTAAAAGGCAAAGACTATTTGCTCTCAGAAGACATTCAAAAAAATATGGTTAGAAATTTCGAAGTCAAACAACCTGAAGTGATGTTTGATCAAGAACAAAAAGTAACATTCGAGGTTGTGCTGCCATACGATTTTCAAACCCGATACTTACCTTTAAAATTTGAAAAAGATGATGGTTATCAAGAAGTCGTTTTAAGACTTAGGTTCGGGGATTATCGCTTCATGTTAGCCAGTCGCACACTTAACAATGTGTCTTTTGTAGAAGCCGGTCCTGTGCTTGCTGCGCAGCCACTAGAAAGATTATTCATGAAGCGTGGCCAATTTAAAAAGCGCGCGGCTAAAGTTGTTGAAGCTGAAAAAGTTTCTAACGTCCAAGTGGATGATATTTATAATGATCTTAGTAAAGAATTAAATATTCAATCTCGAATTGTAACTGATGTGGACGCCGTTTTAGCTTCTGAAAGTTCTGAAGAAGTGATGGACGAATTCGATGTTCTAGTGAATAAATATTTGCCTTCACCAGATGAAAACAAAGCTCAGGCGGGTTCAGAAAGTCTTGTCATAGATAAAAAGGCATTAAACGCCACAGGCAGAAATATTAAAGTCGGCGGCAATAACATCGTATCTTTTGAAGATGCCCAGCAGCAAAGCGGGTATAACTCGGACAATTTAAGCCAAGAGCAAAAAGATTTATTTGATAATCCGACAACAGACAAAGATTACGCTCAATATTTAGATGATGCGACTTCAGGTAAAAAACAAAATCAAGACTTTGACCCAGACGCCAGTATTGATGAAATCATTGCGCAAGCTGCGGAATACACTAGATCCGAAGAAAATAATCCTGAACAGTATGCCTCTTTAGAAAATGATCCCGCCTTAGAAGGTGTTAAAATTGGTTACGACGACGAATCGATCACTGATGAAGAAAATTTAAATGAAGAGTCTGAAGACGATGACGTTGAAGCTTCCCCATTAAATTCTAAAACTCCTTCCCAAATTCAAGCTGATGTTGAAGAGCTTTTTGGTTTCAGCAATGACAACTGGGTCGAGCCAAAATCAGCACCTGTTTTAGTGATCAAACCAAAAGCGGCAAGTAAAAAACGTGATCTTGCATCTTTTGCAGCTCCGAAAAGAAATAACTTTGTTGAGATGGTACCATCCAAAACTGCACCAAAACCTGCTCCAGGAACAAATATGGATGACTTGTTCGGTGGTGGTGATCAAGGCCCTGGAGTAAATAATGGCCTTGGCTTTTAATATATTTTTAGGTCTGACACTTTCTGTTTCGGACTATTCTAAATCAATCGATTATTCTTACGAATCAATAAAACCTGAAAGTTATGGTTTTTCTGTAGATTATAATTTGACGGAAGATTACTTTTTCCAATTAGATTTCAAAAGACTTGCAGCTCAAGTTCAAAGCTCTTCCGGTTTTTTAAATATTTATGGATGGGACTACACTCACGATCTTACATACTTAAAATTTGGTTACAATTTAAATACTACCGAAAGTATATATATAGCACCTATGATTTACTATGTTCCAACGTTATTCCCCATAAGTGTTGGGGCTTTAACTTCCGAAGCCGCTTTTGAAAAAACTTTATCTGTTGGTCTAGGTTTTGGTTACGTTAAGGAAATTATTCGAGATAATTTCAAATTTAAATTAGATTCGAGTTTAAGTATCACAGAATTTTTAAGTCAAGATTATGACCACAACTATAGTTTTTTATTTGATGTGGACATGAACCCAAGCTGGAAAGTGGCCAAGAAAATGTACTTGGGTGTCAACTACAATCTGGTGGCCGGTCAAACAAGCTTAACGGAAAAAAAGACAGGATCAAATTTCCCTTTTAGGTCGACCTACTTTTTACATAATTTATTTTTAACTTTCACATACACATTGCACTAAGACTTTGACCTCTCGACAATTCATAGCAAGAATATAGTTATAAAGTTTGGCGAACAGCTTTGGTGTGCACAATAATTTAATAACTCACTTGCACGTCTAGGCTTTCGGCAAAACTCTTAAATCCTTAGTCTTTGGAGCTAATATGTCGATTATCTCAATTATTAATCAAAAGGGTGGTGTAGCTAAAACCACAACTGCCGTAAATTTAGCATTTGAATGGTCAGCACTCGGTAAAAAAGTTTTACTTATAGATCTAGATCCACAGGCTTCGGCAACCAAGTCTGTTTTTGGGGATATGGATTTTGAATTCACATCCTACGATGTGGTCACACACAATGCTTCCGTTAAACAAAGTATTCAGCATTCGGAACACTTCGGCATTGATGTGATCCCGGGCGAAATCATGCTTAGCGGCATTGATATAAAACTTGCGGCCCAGTTCGGCCGCGAAAAATATTTAAAAAGAAGTTTGATGCCTGTAAAAACAAAATACGATGCCATCATTATTGATTGTTCCCCGACTTTGGGGCTTTTAACTGTAAACGCTTTAATCGCATCGGATGAAATTGTAATTCCTATTTGCCCTGAATACTTTTCACTTAAGGGCATCGAATTAATTTTAGATACGATCAATAACATTCGTGCAGGATTAGGTCATACGATAAAAATCAAAGGCATTGTGATCACAAGATACAAAGGCCGTAAGGTGATTGATTCTGTGATTGAAAAAGTGGAGCAGACTTATGGTTTGAAAGTCTTTAGCGATTTCATTCCCGATAATATTGCAGTTGAAGAAGCTCACCATGTCCATTTACCGGTAAGAAAACATTGTCCTGAAAGTAAAGCAGCTGAAGCTTACAAAAATTTAGCAAAAGCTTTGTGGAGGTAATTTTTGGCCAGTAAAGTAAATCCACTTTTTCAAGACTCAACGATTTCTAACGGAACAAACATTCGAACTCAATTTGAGTTAAAAAAAGTTTCGATGAAAGATAACGAAAGACTTTTTTTATCTTTAATTGATCGTGGTGAAAAAAAATATATCGAACTTAAATGCATAGATTTAAAGACGGGAACTTATGCCTGTTCGGTTTGGTTAAAGCACAAACAGGAAATTGGCTATCAGTTTTTTATCAAAGATGAGCATAAAATTTTAAGTGCTTCCGAGCCCCAGAAAGGGATCGCCATGTACACTTTACTAGAAACTTGGAACCCCGTATCCGATCAAAGTGTGATTGATCTTGTGGAAGAAGAGGTTTATGCGTCTTCTGAAACTGCATTTGTAGAAGAAGCCTCTGGGGCTAATGTCTCTAGCGAAGATATTATCGAAAACCTTATAGAAAAATGGGGCTTATAGCTTTTTTGGCCTAAATTTTGCTGATAAATAACTTAAATTCTTCAAGGGAACGTAAAGTTGTTTTTCAAATTCGTGTTCATTTCTTTACTCATCGCAACCTCATCAACCTTCACTTCTGCGGCTGAAGTTCATCACTGTCAAAATTATTTAGATTCAAATGATTACATAATAAGTGATTCTTTCAGCTTTAATTCAAATTTAGCAAACATTGATGACGCGGAATCTTTAGAGCGATTCATTTTAATATTACATAAGAATTTTAGTTCACTTTCTATCCCTGATAAAAAAACGTTTCTAAGAAGTGGGTTAGTAGAGTTAGAAAACATATCTGGCCCTTTTTTAAATGACATATCGATCTCGGCCAGAGACAGTTTACTAAGGGTCATGGGACTTAATTCGCATAAAATAAAAAGTGCTAGTTTTTTTACGAGTTTACAAAACGCAGTGCTAAAAGATTTACCAGTTATGAAACCCCAAGACCTTTCTAGTTTTATTTTCTTTGTAGGGAAATTAGGAATAAAACCTAGTTCAGATTTTTTAAATGAATTTCAAAAGGTTTCAGTTCAAAAAATTCAAGAGTTCGAACCTAAGATGATGTCCACCTTCGTGTTCGGTTTTGGTCAATTGGGTGTGAAGCCGACCGAAGATTTATTAAAAGCATGGCGCGAGCGTTATAAAAAGATTTTTTTAGACTTTGATAAAGTTAATATTGTGAACTCCATTTTTTCTTTTTACCTGTTGGGAGCCACTGAAATGGTGAAGTGGTTTGCGAGGGCCACACCAGAATCTCAGTGGAGTTTACTTAAAAACAAAGACCATATCGAAAGGCGACAAGTGTCCTTGGTCTTCGAGTATTACCTGCGCGTACATACTCTTGCTTTAAAACCTATACAAAGATTTCAAGGACATTTTAAAGATTTAATTAAACCTTCGGCACGTCAAATTTCGGAAATCGAAGGTCAGTATGAAATGCGACTGGCAATAAGTGGTGTGGATTACGAGAAGGAATTTAAAACGCTCCCTGGTTTTTATTTAGATTTTTATATTCCCGAAGAAAATAAAGTGATTCAAATTGATGGCCCTTCGCATTTCATTCAGGAATTAACCGACGGAACCTTCGTTGAATTCCAGCGACCACAAGATAATTTGATGGACGAAATTTTAAGAAGTTACGGTTATCGAGTTAAGCGTGTGAGTTACAAAAGTTTATAGTTTTTTATTTCACTCTTAAGTTTTGCTCTAAAAATGTATTTGCGGATAACTAGAATACCAATGTTAAAACGAAAATAAAAAAAGGCCATTTGTGAGAATGGCCTTTTTAGTTTAACTGATTAAATTAATTTGGATTTAAAACTTAGCACTCACTCCAAGCCTGATTAAGCTTGCGGATGTCGAGAATTCACCAGTTAATCTGTTGGGTGATGGTGGTGCCGGGTCGGGTAAGTTAATAGATGGTTTATCCAAGAAAATTAGCTGAGTAAAACCACCATGAATATTTAATGTTTCAGAAAGTTTATAGCTGGCCCCAAGATTTAGACCCATACGATCATCATCAACTCCACGAGGCGTTCTTCTGTCGTCGGGCGGTGCGCCTGTTTCATAGGAAAGTCCCCCACGTAAAGTTAAAACTTCGTTCATGTAGTAGTCACTTCCAAAAGCTACGAAAACAGTATCCTTCCAATCTAATACGGTCGTAGAATCGGGGCCTCCGCTAGTGTTATCAACGAACAGTTCATCGAAAGAAGACCAGCCTGTCCAAGATAATGAAGCATGCAAATCGATTTTCGGTTTTAGTAAATAACTTGCGCCCAGGGTAATATTGTCCGGGATAGAAATTTCTGTCTCAACATCGTTGCCATCGGCAATTGAAGCAAAACCATTTGAAAATGGGCCAGTTCCCTTAACTGATTGTTGTCCTTTTAAATTATGGGTAATTTGACTTCTATATTGAAAGCCTAATCTTAAATTGTCCGAATGCTTGTAAAGAGCGGCAAGTGCTATTCCAAAACCTATATTATCCCCATCAAAAACAATTAGCGCATCATCTTGGCCTGGTACACCACCAGAGCCAATTTGAGATAATCCAACGTCAGCTGCTACACCCAATTCTCCAGTGGCATACTGAATTTGTGGTCCTGCGGAAACAGCTAGTTTTTCATTAACTGCGTATACGAATGACGTCGTTAAATTATAGGTTGCGAGATATGTTTTAGTGGCATGGTATCTACCAATCCAATCCTCATCATATTCGCTATTGGTTGCCCAAGGCACAGTTAAAGTTGCAGTCACAAACATTTTGTCAGCAATTTTTTGTCCGTAATAGAGGCTTGGCATTACAGACACATCACTGAATCCATCAGCATTACCGGGCGCTCCGTTCGCACCATATTCTGTGCTCCCCTCAAAACTCCCACTTGGAATAAGCGTCGTAAACTCGGCGCTAAAGTGTTTGCCTTCGTCCATAAACGCTATGATGGCTGGGTTGTTAAAAAAGCCGCTGGCGGTCTTTGCGTTCGTCACATCGGACGCGAAGCCTGTTCCCATGGTCTCTGCGCTCTGATAGCGCATTTGATATCCCGCACCCAATGCGAATTGTGGTGCAACTAACAATCCTGAAAGTATAAATAAACCTAATTGCTTTTTCAAAACCCCTCCTTGAAAAAAAACATGTTCGTCATAATCCCTCCTAAAAGTTGGGTTTGTCTTTAAACAACGCGCAATCGGCTAAAAATTGTCCTCATATCGACGTAAACCTTGATGATTATTTAACAATCCATCAATATATATCAAAACATAATGACTTATATACCATCCAAGGATGGTCGAACTTTAAGAGGTCCTAGCCATGAATTTCACAAAAATTTTAATTTTAATTATTCTAGGATTAAATACGTCCTGTGGTGTGATTCAAAATTTACTTGGCACATCGTCAACATCCTCTGACGGCACAACAGTTCAAGCGGGCTCTTCAGAAATCGAAATCATCGCATCCAATAAAAAATTTAAATTTATTCCCGAACAAATTATTGCCAAGCCAGGACAAATTTTAAAAATTAAAATCATCAATCAGCTTTCTGATTTACCTTTGGTCTTCTCGGTTTTGAAAAAAGACGAAGATCCCATAGTAAATGCTTTTTTAGGGATTCAGTCCGGAGAATCTAACAACTGGTGGCCACCAGAGGGACACATATTAGCTAAATCTAAAACCTTAGCTGGTAATCAATCAGAGTCTTTGACTATCACACTCCCTAAGGAACCCGGCGATTACGCTTTTATTTCTTCTTACCCAGGACAGGTGGATGCATTTAACGGCGTCATAAAAATCTTAGATCCAAATGCTGTTGTTACGACTGAATAGGAATAAATTCTTGTGACGACGTCTTTAGTTTTATTCTTAGCTGTAGTCTTATCCGCGACTGCGGTGGGGTTAAGATATTTTTTTATGGAATACACAGGTGCATTTACTGGCGTAATCGTTTCCAACTTTGTGGCGTGTTTTATTTTGAGCTTAGTTTTTGTTTTAAAAAGTGACGATAAACTTGTACCTTATTTCGGATATTTTTTAGTTATTGGCATAGCCTTTTGTGGAGCACTCAGTACTTTTTCAAGTTATGTCGAATTAATCTACTTATATTTTCAAAATTCAGATTATAAAAAGTTAATTGCCTTTGTTCTGTTAAATCACATCCTTGGAATGGTTTCGTTTTTAGTAAGCCTTAAGTTAATGGCAAAATTACATGTCTAAATAGGGTTCACGTCTGTAAAGATTGCGCTTTGATTCAGCTTACCTTGAAAAAAAATACAATTCGGTGCTATAAATTGTCACTCCTGGAGGAATTCATGCCCATTACAGAAACTACAGACATTCAAGACGTTAGCCTTAATTCAGATACACTAGAAACTGAAACAGCTAAGGTTTCATCTTACGCCAAGGACTCTATAGAGGACGAAGACTTAGATGATGTTGAAGAGCTTAGTCTTGAAGACAACGATGGTTTTGTCGACGACGAAGAATTTTTAGAAGAAGACCTTAACTTTAATTTAGATCAGATTGATAATATTTTAGATCTTGATGAAAAATCGTACCCACGTTTTACCCTAGCAAAGAATAAGGCTAGATTTTTAAGAATGGTAAATTGGTACAGAGCTAAAGAAGAGTGGATTGATGTAGCCCCGTTAAGTGGCGTATCTAAATTGTTTAAACAACAGTCTAAGGAACTCGAGGGCATTAGATCCAACAAGCTTGATTATGAAATGGAACTTGAAACTGGAACGTTAACTCCAAGTCAAAGATCTTATAAGCGTGATGAGCTTAAAATGTGTAAAGTCCAAGAAAAAATGGCGGTTCACTTAATCACGAAGCTACAAAAGAAGATCAAATCTGGTCGTAGATAAAATTTAATTAAAATAGAGTAGCAAAAAAAGAGCCTTTATAAGGCTCTTTTTTTTTGCGCGACCCATAGTAAGTGGCTAAATATAATAGCTTGCCACAGTAGATTTAAGGCGACCTCAAACCAAAGCTATTTAATGAAGTTGTATGAAAATGAGATTTAAGCCCTTAAATATTCTAAAGCTCTAGGATTTCTATGGGCTTAAGTCTTATATTTTCATCTCAGCAAGAATTCCATTAAGTTTCATTATGAAGCGCCGATAAATCTATTGTAATTGCATTTAAAATTAATTAAGGGGGAGTGAATGTCGCGTTCAAAAGTTATCGTAGTATCAGATGACCAAGAGATCATTCAAAAAGCAAAAAACTTTGGTTACACTATGGGTTTGAATTTAGAGATATTTTCTATAGCTCAGTGGGAAGAAAAAAACTTAGAAACTGTTAATCCTATGCAAGGTTTAATTTCCGGTCAAAATGCCGGTTCGAACGTGATTCCTTTTCCAACAGGTGGAATTTCAAAAGTTAAGAAAGTTAAAACGATCAATGAACTTGAAAGTGTAGCTATCGAAAATGCCATACATGAATATCGTGGCAACTTGACTGAAGCGGCTAAAGCTTTGGGAATAGGTAGAGCAACTCTTTACAGAAAAGTAAAACAATATGACATTGATACATCACTAGCTCGTAGAAAGAAGTCTGCATAATTTAATTTTTTGACTTCAAGGGCTAAATAGATGTTAACACAAATAACGAACTATTTTCTAAAGCCAAAAAAAAACCTCTTGTTAGAGGTTTTTTTATTTTTACTAATTGTATTCATTATTCTTATTATTTTTTTCGTACAACGAAATCAGCTGGCTTCCCAAGAAATATGTAACCTCTTAAGAAATAATTACTTAGAAAATCTATCTGACAAAGAATATGATAGATGTTTAAACCTGAACTCAAGATATGAATTTAGTGACTCAAAAAAAATCGAAAATTTCAATGAATGGTTTAGTGGCTTTCACATTTCTCACTTGTACATTTACAACTCCAAAGAAAACCAAAAAATGTGGCAAGGTGAAAGTGTCGAAACTGGAATTATTGCTAAGCTACTTTTTGGAAAGTGGAAAGTGAATCAATTATTAGTCAAAGACAGTCAAGTGAAAGTCGGAGACGAAATTTTATCAATCAATGGTCGAAAAGTTGTTTCGGCGTCTCAAATTTTATACACTCAAGGTCGATTCAAAGTTTTGCGTGAAAAAAAGAAATTAGAAGTGCAGGTTAAATTTTCAGATGTTTATTATGATGAAAGACTATTTGCAAAATCTATCGATGATCAGTGGTCATATTTAAAAATCCCTAGTTTTAAGGCTGAAAATTTTGGTTATGACGAATTATCTTTAATCTACGAAAAGTTAAAATCAAAAAATCTAGTAGTTGATGTTCGTGACAATTTGGGCGGAAATTTTGTAGCTATGCTTCGAATAGTTTCAATGCTCAAGTGCGAAGACAAACAAGTTGGTTTAATTTTTCACAACAGACAGGAGTTTCAAGGTGAAGAAATTTTGGTAGATGATTTGTCTGACGACCAGCAAATTTTCCAAGTGAATAATAATAATCCCGTATATTTAAATTTATTTAGGACAGAATTGTGTCTAAACCCAGGAAAAATTGTAGTACTCATGAATAGACAAACAGCGTCTGTTTCAGAATTGTTCGTTCAAATTCTTAAAGAGGAATACGAAAATTTAAAAGTGATTGGTTCAACATCTGCGGGTCAAATGGTGTTATCCATCTGGTACAGTGTTAAACATCTGGGGCCTGGGGTAATGGTTTCTGTACCCTATGCTTGGGCGACGGCTAATGATAAAGAAATTTTAGAGGGCCAAGGTGTAAGTCCCACGATTGATATAGGTTTTGAGCAGGTGAATAAGTTCCCGGACAGTTTAGATCCTTTATTAGAGCATGTTTGGGAGTCTGAAGGGGTAAGACACACCTTGACTCAGGATGATGAAAGCAAAGCCCCGGCCAGTCTTGTGAATGGTCTAAAAGTAAATTCTTCGAAGTAGCTTGTTTTTCTTAGTTTGTTTAACGCCACTTTTTTATAGTTGGTATGTCAAAGCAGATAGTCAAAAGTCCAGAATGTGAGGTTTAAGTTGGGTAAAATTATTAAATTTCCAAGTCGTGATGATAAACTTGAAGATGTGAAAGCGTTTAGCCCATTAAGCTTTTTTAAAAAATATGCATTCCAAAGTTTAGCAATTTTGTTTGTTTTTTCTGTGGTTCTAAATGTGTCGTATCAATCCAGAAGTAATCGGGTCAGAGATCTTGCAACTGTGGACTCGGAAAGTGATGGTAATAATTTAAACGAATACATTTTAAAAAGTCTTTCGTCTTCTGAAAATAACATGGAAATTGTATTCTCTAAAAAACCAGATCAGGAAGATAAACTCATATTCGAAACCTTAGTTGGCAGTTATGATGTGCAAAAGGAAAATGGAAGAATATCTTCTATTCGATTAAAGTCTGGATATGAACCTTTGAAATCAAACATGCTAGCCAGTGTATTAACGCAATACCGTCGTGCTTTAGGAATTTCAAAGTTAAACTTCAAAATGTTAAAAGAAGAAAAACAAAACACAGATCAACTCTACAACTACGAATTAGTCTCTGAACAAAAAGCCCTTGGTCAAATGAGTATCAAAGTAAACGCCAACAACGAAATCATTTCAATCGACACCACCTTCAACTAAAAAAAGGTGTCAGGTTAAAAAAAGGTGCCAGGTTCCAAATGCTGGACTCGCCGCAATACCAAAAGGTGCCAGGTTCCTTTTCGGAAATGCGCGCCTGTTATTCCAAAAGGTGTAATGTTCCATTTCAGAATTGGGTGTTCGAATATCCCAAAGGTATTAGGTTCTTTTTAAGAATTGCCTGAATGAAATCACAAGGCGCAATATCGCTGTTAGAGCTTCATTCCGGAATCAGTTTAAAAAGTGCTTAAGTGTCTTTAAAACTGTCTGCAGTAGAGATGCCCGGTAGTTCGAATTCCGAAAAAGAACCTGGCACCTTTTGGTATTGCGGTGAGTCCAGCATTCGGAACCTGGCACCATTTGGGGAGTACCTTTTGGGCTTAAGTCTGAAGGGAAGTTCTTATTATCTTGGGGGCGAAGGCCGATAAGTTCATGTGGTTATAGGGCACGATCCAAATCTTTTTAATGAACAAGAAAAGCAACCGGTTGCTGAAGAATTTAATTTAGGTCCAGCCGCAAGATTAGACCGACTAGCGGCAAGTGTGATTGATTTTTTCATCGTGTTTTCCGTGGCGAAAGTTTTTGCGTCGAAATCTTTATTGTCTTTAAAAATTGCCTTTAACTTTGATCTTAACTACACGGTTTTTGCGAATTTATTTAATATCGTGTGGCTTAGTTTTTCGGTTTATCTTTTGTACACAGTGATCACTTACAGACTGATAGGTTGCACGCTTGGACAATACTTTTTCTCACTTCGAATAGTTCACGATGATCCTACTCAACTAAAGCAAGTTCCTGGACAAAAAATAAAGTTGGTCAGAGTTAGCCATTTCACTTTAGTCTTAAGAACAATCTTAAGTTTTTTAAGTGTTCTTTTAATTTTCCCTATTTTTGGAATGTTTCTTAATCCCAGAGGAAAATCTTTTTTTGATAAAGTCTGCGACACACTATTGATCACAACACGTAAGAACTCTACACGTGAAGAGTATAGACTACCGTTTCACCGCTTAGTTGGATCACTTTTGGTATTGGCATTTTTTTCCGGCGCAAGTTTAACTAGCATGTATTTTATGAAGAAATCATTTAACTTTGAAATGGATTTTTCGAATAATTCAAAAGTTTGCCAAGAAATTAATTCTTATCATAACGACTGGAATAAAAACGGCTTTGACGAGTCTCGCCTAGATGTGGCCGTTGCTTTGTATTCTGCAGGCGAATTATCCGTTGAGTGTTTAACTAAAGAAATCGATTTTGAATTTAGTATCAATTCAAACAATCCTACCGCCTATTTTGCAAAAGGTCTTTTAAGTTTCGAAAATGAAGACTCAGTCATCAGATACTTCAAGCAAGCGTGCAAAATTGATGAAGCTTCTGCGGCTTGTTCCGTTTCCGCTTGGATCAGTGTTTGGCCAAATTTTTTAGAGGGCGAATCACTGTTAAGTGCTGAAAATAGGTCTTCTGAAATTGAGCCTACTTTTTATAAGGTGTGGCTGATTAAACGTTACCACCAAAAAGGAATGTTACTAAAGCTTTCAAAATACCTTGAAGAATTTAAAATGCGCCGTGGATTAGAAGGCTTCTACGCCGAAAATTTAATGCGAGTAAAATTATTTCAAGAGCAAAAAACGGATTTCGACACTGTCTTAAAATTAATAGCCAATGTTGGAAGTCGCGATCGAAATTTAACTGAAAGCTTTTGTAGTGTTTTGATCAGTGATAGCTGTCAACGATTTCAATCGTATCCTGAGTGTAACTCTTTGACCTTAAATAGTTCTTCAGATTCGCATTTGTTGAACATGAAGAACGTTTGTTACAAAAATGACAATAAAATTTTTGCTTCGGATTTAAAACACGAAACTTTTTATAAGCTTGCAGCCAGACAAGAACCTTATCTTCTATCAGACCTCAAAACTATCTTTATGGATACAAAAAGTAAATTTGGGATTCGGTTTGCGACGCTCAATAGATTTTTTGATTCCGTCAATAACGAAGACTATTTAAATTCAGTGAAAGAAGAATGGGAAATGGAAAGTTCTAAAGACTTTGTTTGGAGACTGGTCGGCGAAAAATTAAAAAATAAATATATTACTATGGGTGACACTCAAAAAAGTTTTGAAGTTTATAAAACTCTGACTTCTGAGTTTGATGAATTAAAGCTTAAGGATTTAATACCTAATAATATCGAAACAAGATTTCCAGCACAAATTTCGGATAAAAAAATAAAACTTAAAAAAGGAAAGTAAGTGTTTCTCATTCCATGTCCAGAAATACATCAGTTAAAAAAATATCATGTGACCTTGTCACTGATCGTATTTCTAATGGCATCTCATTTCATGGTGGAGTTTTTCAAATACGATTTACCAAAATATAGTTTTTCAGATTTTGAATCATCTGCTTTTTTAAACGTGCAGATGAAATTGTACGAAAGACATCTAAAAGATTTAAAAAAATTTAAAAATCCAGATCAAAGGTTTATGGCCTCAGTCTTTGAAACCACGGACACAAGCGAAAAAAAGATTTTAGGCAGCCTTAGCCGAGCTTCCATTCTAGATCCTACCTTTGACCCTTTAAAGGTGTCGAAAGAAGGTATCGATCCGATTGAATACCAAGACTGGTTCGACGTGCACTTGCAGATGAAAGAAAGTTTAAATTTAAGTCCTGCGTTTTTGTTAGGTGTGAACAATCAAAATTACGGTTTCGAGCGTTGGGTGAGCTATCTTTTTGTCCACGTTGGATTCTATCACCTTCTTAGCAATTGTATGTTTTTACTGTTATTCGGAGTTTTAATTGAAAGCTTACTTGGCGGCATTGTTGTGCTCCTCGTATTTTTAGGTTCTGGCTTTTTAGCGGCACCGATTTACATGTACATGAGCGATTTAAGCCAGGTGTCTTTAGTGGGCGCAAGCGGCGGCGTATGTGGCTTAATTGCCTTTTATTCCATTTACCAAATTAAGCACAAGATCAGATTCTTCTATTGGGTTTTACCCATTGAAGGCTATTATGGATTTACTTATCTTAATTCTGGCATCATTATTTTCCTTTGGATGTTAGGAGACCTTGCAAGCTACTTCTCTGGGGTCGCTTTCTTAGACAGCGTCGCCTACGCAGCTCATCTTGGCGGCTTTTTTATAGGGACTTTGTGTGCCCTAGGGCTTGTCATTTTCCAAGAGCTTAAAATAATTAAAAGAAACATCATTATTAGCTAGTATTTGCCATCGTTTTCGGAATATATTCCTTCAAGATTTTTGATCGAGGGGATTTGATGAAAAAGTCGCTATTTTATATTTTGGTAAGCATGCTTTTAAGCTTTAATGTTGTGGCTGCAAATGTATGTCAAAAGTATTTAGGCAAGTCTCAAAGTAGTTTTTTAGATGAAACTTCGGATAATTTAATTGCCTTACAGCTAGAAGTGTATGAACAGCAACAAGCTTTGGTTCACGACGTGCATTTAAGTCTTCAAGAATTATCTGTACCTCGGCGTGAGAGCGGCCAAATGGTGAAATCAGCGACGAATGTCAGATCTGCCACTTTAACTTTGTTGGGTAAGTGGTCATCTGTGGCTAAAGATTCTCCGTGGAGATTAAATTTCATGGAAAACTTATTAGAGGATCCGTATTTAAATTCCCTCAGTGAAAATTGGACAGATTACAGATCTGATTATCTTAAAGGAATGGTTC
>JANODG010000161.1:0-38964 GCA_031412575.1 Bdellovibrionales bacterium | reverse complement strand
CTCGCAAATTTCAATATCCACGTCAGGCCGAAAAAGCAATTAACCCTTTAAAGGAAACTCTAAAGTTATTGCTTTCAAGACCAAATGACGACAACTTAGTTTCGCCACTCATTACAGATCTTGAATCTGAACTTGAAACTTTAAATTCTTACGAAAAAACTTTACAGGCTATTATCGAAGAAAGCCTTGCTGCTATAAACAATAAAAAGCTAAATCCTGAGTACCGAACCACAGCCGCACTTTGTATTAACAACTTACTTCTAGAAATAAAACCAAAAGCTTTAGAAAACATTGAAGTCGCAAAAGTGATTTGTAAGGTCGCAGATCAAAAAATTAAAATTCCGGAAGACATTCAAAAAAGTTCAATGTTTAGAAGTTTATATTTAGAGAAATCACCCTCTGATGTCGCGGCTAAGATCATGAACTGGTACGCCGAACAAAAGAAAGTCAAAGTGTCAAATAAAACTCAAGGCTGTCCATTCGTAAAACGAGCAACTTGAGTAAAATCATAAATAAATCTAGGATTTAAAAAAGATATTTCTTCGTCCTTGTCGTGACTGATTAAAATACATGGAATATTTTCTGATTTTAAAAATTGGATTAAATGATTTCTGTATTCCATTTTGTTATCGAAATCCATAGAGCTCCAAGGCTCGTCCATTAAAAGTACTCTTCGACCTTTATGTAAAAAAGCCCTTACGCATGAAACCATCTGTTTTTCGCCACCAGAAAGTATGTTGGCTTTTTTAGACAACAAAGAATCAATTTTATAATCTTTAACTTTAAGTTTAAAATCTTCGTCAGAGATCGATTCGGACTTGATAAGCAGCAGATTTTCTACAACGGACAAATGTTCAAATAAATTATTGGCTTGAAATACCACAGAGAACTTTCTTTCTGTTGGGCGGATCTGCGATAAATTTTGATCTTTAATTTCTAAATTGAAATTTGCTAAGTTTAGACCTAAAAGTCCCTGAAAAAAACTTGTCTTTCCGCAACCAGAAGGCCCATAGATTAAAGTCACTTCACCCATTTCGATATTGATGTCATCCACCGAAAGCGTCCATGGTCCAATCTGCGAATTAAAATTAGAAATATTCATAATTAATCTTACCTCGTTAATACTAACTCTATCCTAAAAAATTATCGGGACTTAAATTTTAAAATTAAACCTAAAGAAATGACTGTCAAAATAATCGCTAGCAACTGGGCTTCAATCAACTGATAGGACTGGATATAAGTTCTCATGCTTAAACCAATCGTTTTAAGATCAGCAAGTAGAATGCCGCTGATGGTGAAATCCCCTAAAGCAAATAACAAAACATAAACCAATGAGGTTTTGTAAAACGGGTACAAATACGGCACCATGATTTTTGAAAATACTTTGTCGTAAGACAAGTTTAAAATCTCGGACTTCTTAAAAAAATATTCAAAGTTGGCGTATTCAGGCAGAATCCAAAATTTAAAAACAATTGGAAAAATAAAAGTTGAGATCGCCAGACCCGAAAAACTAATTTTGAAGATTATCGATTCGGAAAACAGTTCTGAAAAACTTAAAATCACAAACGATAGAAGTATAGGACTTAAGGGCCAAAAGAATTGATGAAACTTTCTAACCCATAAAAGATTCATCAGATAAACTTGGGTCCAAAAAATAAAACTATAGCACCAAAGTGTCCAAAAAACTAAAAAGGATGTATTAAACAGTATTTCCTTAAAATCTAAGCTTAAAGACATTATGGCCGAAGAGAAGTCGGCATTGCCAAAATGCAGCAAACTTAAAATCACCAAAACTATAGGCAAAAAATTTAATAAATAAAAGGCAGATTTTTTATCCTGTAATAGATGAAAATTTGTATGCGTTGGAATGAAGCTTAACTTTTGGCTTCTTAAAAAAAATAAACATCCTAAGAAGATAAATTCTATTAGACCTAGTAAAGACGCCGAAGCCCAATCACCGTCTACATAGCCTTTAACATAGATCAAATAATCCAGACTGCTGGGTACAGAGCCTGAAAGCAACAGAGGCACTGTAAAACTAGTTAAACTAAAAGATAAAATTAAGATCCAAATGTAAAACAGTGTGGGTGCAAGCTCGCCCCAAATAATCAATTTAAAAAATTTAAAAAATGACAAATCTAAACTCAGCATCAGATGAATCTTTTTTTCAATCTGTTCTTGTAAGTGCGGAAAAATTAAAAAATTCACAAGACCCATGTTGATAAGAACATGAACTATGACTACATGGATATAAGATTGCGGATATAAATTAAAAATAGAAAATATTTTAAAATAGGCAAATACAATTAAAACCGTAGGAAGAGCCTGTGGCAATAGTCCCCAAGAAATAGTCTTCTGAATTTTTTGTGATTTTTTTAAATATGAAAGAGCAATTGTCAAACCCGCCAAAAGCGATAAACTTGCGCTTAATACAGACTGAGTGATCACATACACAAAACTTGAAAGTATAAATCCAAACTCTAGCCCATCGACTTTGATGATTTGAAATATAATCATTGAAATGGGAATAACAAAAATTGCCAAGATCGAAATAGACAATATTGAAAGAAAATGATTTGATACTGTCATAGGTATGTCTAATCCACGACCATTGGGTTTAATTCGATAACGTTTAAATTTCTTAAATCTTTATGATCATGGTTTTTGCTATAAGCAGGCCACATGTAATTTTTTTTTAAGATCAGGGCCTGAACTTCTTCGGACTTAATAAACTCAAAAAAATTATTTTTCTGCATCAAAGACATATTCGATTTCGATGCAAATGAAAAATATTCTTTTAAGTTAGGATGGCCTTCTTTTATGTTTACTTTTTTTATATTCGAATCGTTGAGATAAAAAATTTCGGAAGTTTCAAAACTTAAAAACCCGTCAACAATTTTCCGTTCAAAAAGCCCAAAAGATTCTGACCATGACTTTGCGTATTTAATTTGTGTGATTTCGTGATTTGAGTCTGCAATACTATTCTTTAACCATACATCAAACAATGAACCCAACACGCTTGTGGTCTTTAGAGGAACTGCCAATGAAAGTTTATTGGCATGAGCGTAATGTAAAAACATGTTTAAATTTTCAAATTTAGTTTTATCTGACTTTCTTAGAAAAAAGGTTATTGGTGCTTCGTCGTAGGGGAGGTAATACTTGAAAACAGCTTCTTTGCGTTTTAAATTTTTGTTGGCATCTAGAAGTGAAGCGTCCCACAAATAATCGGTGTTCATTTTTTTGATTTGAAAAGGATCCAAACCCATCAAAATATCAAATCGATCAGGTTTTTTTAAAAAAAGATTTGTGATCAAATTTGCTCCGCTGACGACAACAAACTTTAATTCACAGCTATGCTTATTTAAATATAATCTTTTAAAATCTTCGCCAACGCCGTTGTAAAATGAATTTGAAGTTAAAATTCGGATCTGACATGAGTTTTTAATTTCATTTGTTTGGAAATAAAACACCGTTAAACTTGAAAGAGCAATAAACACAATCGCAAGATAACTTAAAATTCTTACCACAGAAATCCACGATATCTTTTATAAAAGTAATAATCGACGCCTACACATCGACCGGCCCCAGCCCAACCCAAGCTAAACAATACAGCTGATAACATGGAAACCCAAGGCCAGAACTCAGGTGCATGTATGTACGATAATGCCCATAAATATAAAACCAATACAAGCATTACAGGTCTGACTAAAAAACCGATGATCATTAAAAATCCAGCCACAAGTTCAATGCCAACCTGAATTTTAGCAAATGAAACCCAATATGGTCGAACGACTTCTAAAAAAAAGTAATCTACTCCCCAAGAAGTTGTAGAAATATTAAAAAATTCATTAATTTGGGCTGCAAGTAAAGGCTCTGTTAAATATGATCCATAAAATTTATCTAAGCCCATGTTAAAAATGTATACGCCTACGTACACCCTTAAAAAAAAGATGGCGAAGTAATGTCCCACATATTTTAAACTTTCTAGAAGCTCTCTGATCATGCTTTGAATTTAAACTGTTTTGGAATATACCGCAATCTAATCCGGGACCCATTCTAGTCCTTGTATTCCTGTGTCGATATTTTAAAAACCGAATACTAAATTTTTAATTTTATTAAAACGTTGACGAAGGGCAATCTTTCTTCAAAAAGCAATCTTCACACTTAGGTTTTCTTGCTTTACAGGGGCCACGGCCATGGTGAATCAACCAATGCGAAAATATAATCCAATATTTTTTTGGGATCACTTTCATTAAATCTTTTTCGATAACAATTGGGTTATCTGACTCTGTCAGGCCTAAACGATTTGAAAGTCGTCTGACGTGGGTGTCTACAACAATACCTTCTGAAATCCCAAAACACTCACCCAAAACCACATTGGCGGTTTTTCGTCCGACACCAGGCAGGTCTTTTAAAAGTGAAAGTTCCTGAGGGGCGTTGCCTTGGTATTTTTCCACAAGAATTTGCGCACAGTTTTTGATGTTTTTCGCTTTAGCCCTAAAAAAGCCTGTCGGCTTTACGTCTTGCTCAAGCACCTTAAGGTCAGCTTTGGCCAAGCCTTCTGGAATTTTATATTTTTTAAAAAGTTTGTCTGTGACGATATTGACCCTAACATCCGTACACTGAGCACTTAAAATTGTGGCGATCAAAAGCTCTTCGGGCGAAGAGTGGTTTAAGGCGCACTTCACATTAGGGTAGTATTTTTTCAATAAGGAGATCAGCTTTTTCAATGGCATAGTGACTTCCTTTTAATATTCATTTTTAATAAAACAACATAATAAACTTTCAACAAGAGGTCTTATGCAAAAAAAAGTGGCCGTTGTGCTTTCTGGTTGCGGATATTTAGATGGTTCAGAAATAACAGAGGCTGTATCTACGTTTATTTGCCTCTCGCAACACAAAGTGGCCTATCATGTGTTTGCCCCAAGCCAAAGGTTCTCACCGACGTCCCACTTCAAAGATGAGCTTCTTGAAAACCATTTTCGTAACGCCCTTGAAGAGTCCGCGAGGATTGCACGAGGAAAGATCCAAGATCTTTCTGAATTAAACCCAAAACAATATGATGGAATTATTTTACCTGGGGGTTATGGAGTCGTTAAGAACTTATGTACTTGGGCCCAAGACGGCCACAAATGTAGTGTGAATAAAGATATAAAAAGAATCATCGAAGATTTTTTTGAGGCTTCGAAACCGATTTTAGCCATGTGTATTGCACCGGCTTTAATCGCAAGAATTTTGGGTCAAAAAAGATCCATCACCTTAACAATTGGTAACGACAAAGCCACAGCGGAAAAAATCGTAAAATCAGGATGTGAACACGTTGAATGTAAAGTCGATGACTTCATCACAGACCGCGAATCTAAAGTGATTTCAACTCCTGCGTATATGTTTGAAGACGAACCGTTTAAGATTTTTACAGGGATTCAAAAAGCCATCAAAGAATTTTTGGAAATGGCTTAAAGTTATGACTTACAATTCTTTTGTGTGCTGACACCAACATTTACCAGCTACCTTTGTTTTGGGGAGTCCAAAGTGTCCAGCGTCTGATCCGAGAATATCGAAAGCTGATAGGTGAATTGCCTCATCAACTCGGCAGTTAATTCAGGATCAGACTTGAGGGTTTCAACGGGCTGAGAAAAAATTTGTGATAAATCTTCATAAATTTTATCTAGGCTCATTGGCTTTGATAATTCGACGTCGATCACTTGTCCTTTTTTGGCCAATGCTTCACTAAAAAACCATATCACTCGTTCTAAATCACCACCGCCGAAACGTTTGCGTTTTTCGTAAAAGGCTTGGCTGTTAACACTCACCACATTTGCAAAAACAATATCTGCCTTTGCAATTCGAGCGAGGTTTAAAAACCCTTCTTGCCATGAGTGAGGCGAATCATAAACATTTTCAGGATACGTTCCAATGCCTGGATTGATTGAGGCCACGTGACCTGCCGGAAAAATAATGAGAGCGCCACCACTTCGCAGAGTTCTAAGGGATGACCGACTCCAAGAGGAATTAAACTTATTTATTTCTGCCATTTTTGTGTCGTAAAGAGGATCGGAAGGTTTAGGTGTATTGATGTCCACGGGAACCGCAGTTCCCCATCCCTCTTCATCACCAAAAACGGCATGAGGTAAAAGCTTTTCAATCCAGCGAGCCAACATGAGTAGCGTTGGCCTTTCTTCACGGGCTTTGCTGGATATGTATTGAAGTGTAAGGCCATCTGCAATACCAAGATGATGGTTAGCTATGATGATTAGAGGTCTACCCGTATTTAAGCTTTCGAAGTTAGCTTTATTATAGCGCACCGATATGCCAACTTCCGCCAAACCCATTTCACCGAAATTATCGTAGTGCAAATAATCGCCAGATTGTCGAAGTTGTTCAATTCGTTTGAAGTACTTCGGAAGACCTTTGAAGTAAGCCATGGCTTGTAAAAGAGTATGAACGGCTTTGTTCTTTATTGGTGCAAAAAAGCGTGTAAGAGTTGGACTCTGCTCAACCTGAGTGGGCATTACAGACTCTATTACAGTAAGATACTGTTCGCAGCGCACTGATTCCGCATACGCTGGGGACAGCGTAAATACTAAAATAAACTGTACCGCAAAAGATAAGTTTATCATTTTTAACATAGAGTAAACGTTCTCCAAATTGGTGATTTACAAAGCCTTCAGAAGCGCAATCATTAGATTGGGACTTACCATTAAGTTGTAGGATTTAGCAAAGCAGAATATATGCCAACTCTTATTTCAGCATTGATAATTTTGATATAAAATAGGTTTTTTAAGTGATCTAAAAGCTCCAAGCTTACAAATTTTGGCTTGAAGCTGAGCTTGCAAAAACTTAACTTATTTATTCCAAACCTGATTAGCTTTACCCACCCATTTTCCTCGTGGGCGATAAATGCGGTTGTTGGCGTATTGTTCATATATATGGGCTAACCATCCTGAAACTCTAGAGGCTGCAAAAATCGGTGTGAACAAATCGATAGGAATACCCATGCTGTAATAGACAGTAGCTGAATAAAAATCTACGTTCGGCAGAAGGCCTTTTTCTGTCTTGACTGTGTTATCGATCACTTCAGACATTTCGTAGAAGATTGACATGCCATTTTCTTTACAAAGATCCTTGCTCATCTGTCTTAAGATCTTTGCACGTGGGTCACCGTTTTTATAAACTCTGTGTCCAAATCCCATGACTAATTCTTTTTTGGCTAAGGCCTCTTTAACCCAAGCTCTTGCACCTTCAACATTTTCAATTTCAATTAACATGCGCATCACTTGTTCGTTAGCTCCACCATGAAGTGGACCCTTAAGTGCGCCAATTCCGCTAACTACTGCAGAGTAAATATCGCTTAACGACGACGCTGTTACTCGGCTTGAAAATGCAGAACAGTTTAATTCGTGATCGGCATGAAGCACTAAACACGTGTCAAAGACTTTTGTTGCCATCGACGTAGGTTCTTTTCTGTTTAGTGTGTACAGAAAGTTCCATGCAATGCCCTTTTCAGCAATCGGCGCAGGCATTTTATCCAAAGTGCCCTGTCTTAAATTTTCATAAAATGAAATCAACAAAGGTAATTTCGCAACTAACTTAAATCCGATCTCAAGCTGTGCCTTGCTATCAATCTCATTTTCCATGTCATCCCAATGGGCCATAACAGAAACTGCGGATCTTAACCAAGACATTGGATGAACATCTGTTGGCAAAGCTTTTAATACTTTCATTAATTCTGGATCTAAAAATAAATTTGATTTGATTTTTGATTTGTATTCTTTGATCTGTTCAGGAGTTGGCTTTTTGTCATTCCAAAGTAAATAAACGATTTCTTCAAAAGTAGCGTTCGCCGCAAGATCCTCGATGGTGTAACCGCGGTAGCAAAGTGTGGCATCCACGATTGAAGAGATTCCCGTTGAACAGGCAACAACACCCTCTAACCCACGATCAATTGCGCCCTCGTAAATTTCTGCCATACAAACTCCTTTAAGGAATGCTTAGCTCATAATTCTTTTTATTTTCTTTTCAGAAATTCAAGATATGAAATCAGGTAATGTATAACTGTTATCAAATAATCCGACTAAGGTAAACCATAAATCAGTTAAGCTAAACGAAGTACTGGTTCGTCTGGACTAAAAATCACCAAGGTTGTGTCATGCGAAGGCACTCCGCCGAACAGATGTTTATCAAGGACGTAAAGTATTTCATGTCTTAAATCATGCACATTAGCTTCTGCCGGCACAGTCCCCAGCGCACTGATTAACTCTTCAACAGATAGCATTTTTTGATCTTTATTTTGTGATTTAAAAAAACCATCGGTCAACAAAATGACCGAATCACCAGCATCTAATTTAATCTTGTGGGTTTTTAGATTGTCTTGCCCATCATAAAAACACGTCACCGTCTGATTTTTTGCACTTTTATGAAGTCCAATGACGACGCCTAGACCAGAATAAGTGAAAGTGAAATCACGCTTATTAAAGTATCCTAAAAATAAGTCAGGTAAAATTTCGAAGTTTTTTAATTCTCCGATCAACTGACTTAGGGACTCTGTTGGATCAACTAAAATTTTTTCTTCGAATTCGTGACTTAACTTCATCAATAAAGCTAAGACGACAGCAGATACCGAAGGGCTGGGGCTTTTACACAAAAGGGTTCCAAATTTAAGTTTATCTTTGTGTTCAAAAACATCAAAATAGTCGCCGTAGTAATCAGTTCCCGATTTAAACTGAGTGCTAAATTGAAAGCCAGAAATCTTTGGAATTTTAGTGGGAACAATTAAACGAAATAGTTCTGATAAGGATTTGTAATCTTGATCGAGTCTGACCTTAAGTTTAACTAAAGTCTCGTTAGCTTTTTCGAGCTCAAACTTAAAGACATTGATAGCGCTAGTTTTTTGGACAAGCTCAAGCCTTAAATCTTCACATTCACTTTTTAAAAGCTCAATTTCTTTGCTCATAATTTACCTTGTCACTATTTTTAAGAAACTAGACTTAAATTTTAAACTTGAAAAATCCAATCCGCCCCGTCATTGTCAAATGTATCTCTTTTTATTAGAAAGTGGAACAAGAGGGGCCAATGAAAGATCTAATAACACAACTGAAGGCTATATCTTTTGAAAAGCCAGATTCGATTGTGTATGGACTAGACCTAATTCAGTTTCACTTTAACCATGAAGACTATAGCTTTTCGGCCTCTAATAAAGTGTTAATGCTTGGTGAACAACTTCAAAGTGTAAACATGAGCATGGATGATAAAATTAAATTTTTAAATTCACTACTTTTTGAAAAAGAAGGTCTTTACATAAGTTTTGATGAGGACGCCCCAATATTTCTGAAACACTTGTTTGATAAAAATATCGGAGACATTAATTTAGTTTCATTGATCTATCAGTATTTATTAAAAAAACTTAACATCAGATTTCAAATGTGGTCGTCGCAAAAGCCGCATTTAATAAAAGTCTACGACACCGAAAAAACTTACGTTCTTAATTTAAATGACAAAGGTTTAAAAGCAAAAGGGAAAGACTTAGCCGACCCGCCTGAAGAACACATAAACATCACTCAAGCGCTTATTTATAATATTTTAACTAAAGTTGCAGATTTGTTATTAATCAAAAACGATTTAAAAAAATCCATGGAAATTTACGACTGCATTTTAAGTTTGTTTCCTGAAAAAGTTTTTTGGTACGCAAGACGTGGACTACTAAATAAAAACTTAGGATTTTATCAAGAAGCGTTAAAAGATCTAGAAAAGTATTCTAATTTTGTGGCTGAAAAAGATTTTTCGTCTTCGATTATCCAAGCCTTGGTTGAGCTTAAAGGCTTAAAATACGTCTCTTCAAATTTACAGACCCAAACGCATTAGCTTTGTTTTTTTTTAGGTATTAAATAAATTTAAACAAAAATAAAGTACTTCACCGTTTTGCCTTCAAATACGTGCTTTGGCTTCAACTTATCTTTTTCAAATTCCTTAGCTTTTAAGACAACCCTTTTTTGAGTGATTGAGACAGTATCTTTAATGTATTGAACAGCTTCAATGGGCTTATCAAAGTGAGTGATATGTTTTAAAAAGGCCATTTCTTTATTGCTTTTGGATTTTTTATTTTCAAACATGAAGTCAAAATAGATTGTGGACTTTTCCTCTAGGTTTGTGGATTTTAAGAATTCTAATCCGTCAGCATGAACGATTTTAAATTTTGCACTTGTGTCTGGATAATCGACTTGAAGCCTGCGAAGTCCGTCTTCTAGAAGAAGACAAACTAAAGGATTACGTTCGACCCAAACAACATGATCGACGAATTTAGAGACTAAAAATGTGTCCTGCCCAAACCCTGCTGTTAAATCGTAAACACAAGTTAGGTCTTCCTTAAGACCTATGGCTTTACAAAAAATATCTTTTTTAGAGATTTGACCAAAAATCTTTTTTAAAGCTGGATTTAAAAAATCAACCTTGATGGGTTTTTGGTTCCCAAACAAAAAACATAAACTTCCGTCTTTAAACGATAGGTAATAGGTGTCGTCATTGGACATCGGCTTAATTTTTTCGGGGCAATATTTTTTTAAAGTTTCTAGGACTTTATAAGGTTCATGATCTTCATCAATTTCGAAGGCGATATTTTTAAAGTCTTCACCTGTCATGGAATTGATCAAGCTAGACAAGTTAGAACTCACTTACGCCAATACAATTTAGAAGATATTTTATGAACCATGTCGTTTAATTTTTTAAAGCTTGGATCTAACTTAAAAAGCTCGTCGGATTTTTTTAAGATATCTTCAATGAGTTGTTCGTTCATTTCGTCAAAGGATTTTAAAGTAGTTCTAAAGTGTTCTTTAGTGATTAATTTAAATAAATCGTCATCGGATTTGATTTCAAAAATCTTTTCGCCTAAAGACAAATCCTTAAATAAGAAAATAGAAAATGAATTTAAAAGCCCAGCTTTAAGATCGGTAAACATAGTTTTACCTTCGTGATTTCTAATATTAAAATCTAGTAAGTCATCACTGCGCTGAAGCAGTAGCCCCATGTCAGTGCCAATAGACGAAAGTAAACTGATGATTTCATCGGGATAGTCTTTATAAAAATACGGCGCTTTTAAACACCAAGAAAATAAAGAAGATGTTTTAAGTTCATGAATACGCTTCATTTCCGAAAAACTAACGTCTGCTCTATTTCGAATGCTATCTTGAAGCCATTCCCCTTCCAAAAGTTCGCTGATGGATTCTGATGTGACTTGTACAAGCCTGATGCTTCCACTTCGGGAAAGATTTACCATCACGCGGGCTAGTAAATAATCACCTGCTAAGACCGCGTACTCAGGCCCAAATTCTTTCCAAATCGCGGTTTTGCCACGACGTAAAGGGGACTGATCGATTAGGTCATCGTGGAGTAAGGAAGAGTTATGGATGAATTCTACGGTCTGGGCAAAAAGTAGTTTTTCTTTGGCAGATAAGGATAAAAAAGAGGCGACTTCAGTGACGAGTTGTCCGCGAAAACCTTTTCCATCTGAAAACAATTTGTCATAAAGTTCGCTGAGGCGCGGAAGTTCCTTTGGGAAATCATCTGAGCTATAAATTTTGACGTCTCTACCTAACATTTCTTCCTAACATCTTCTTTAAACAATTTTGTCTGACATCTTTGCCGAACAACTAATCTTAAGCACTTCTTTCCTAACATTTACGCTGACTTATTGACATGAAAGGTCATGCCTTTATGTGTAATTCAAGTTCATCTTAGAGTCATGGTTAAAATTCAAAAAAGAGTTCCTTTCGATCTTTGTGATCCTGTAGGCATAATGTTTTATGGATCAATTCATAGGCTTACACATCAAGCCCTAGAAGAAGCTTTGCCACAAATTGGGATCTCGTGGGACGAATGGTTTTCATCATCCAAAGGCGCCCCGGTACGTCGAGTCGAATGCGACTACCTTAGACCCATGAAAGGCAATGAAGTCTTTGATATTGAAGTTCACTTCACTAATCCCACAGAGTCTTCGATCACAGTCCACTACATCGTTAAAAAAGACGAAGTTTTACATTGTGAACTGAAAGTCATAAAAGTTTTTGTAGATCGCACAGAAATGAAAAAAATTAAAATGCCAGAAAAATATAAAAAGATTTTTGATTCTATGGCGATATGATTTGTATATTTTAAAAGATCATTCAGAGTTTTAAACTTCTTAATCTGTTGTAATTATTTTTTTAAGTTCACCATACTTGATTTTTCCAATATCGGTCGTGGGCATTTTTTCAATTCCATAAATACCCAGAACACCTTCATAGGACTTAGAACTTTTATTCCATTCACGGACAAGTTCTGACAATTCAAACGATAAGTTGTCAGTGATCACAACAAATTTAAATCCACTTTTTAAATCTTCAGTTTCGATCAAAACTAAATTGCTAGGATCAAAGTTTTTGGTTTGAAGAAAGCCATAAAATCTTTGTCTTAAATTATAAATATTCACTAAAAATGAATTAACTTTAATAAAGTCATTTGATCGTCCAAGAAATTTAATCAAGATTTTATTTTCACACACCACATGATCATCTGTTTGAAAAAAACCATCTTTATCCAGTTTTATGGGTTCGAATATGGCAGCGGGAATATTCTCCGTTTTCCTAGAAATTAAATTATTTGTGGCTGAAGATGTGTTCAATGAATCATAATTCAAAAATAAATACCCAGAAAATAAAGATTTACCTTTTATGGACAATCGATTTTCTTGATCAAGTTTAAATTCCCAATGGGGCAGCAGATCTAATCCCTCGTTTTTAGAATCCGACTTTTGAGTGAACACTTGCGAACACGCTTCTGACGAGCCAAAGGTTTTTAATAAGGGCCATCCCAAGTCTTTAGCTTTTTGAAATATGACTTGATCAATGCTAGATCCGCCAACAAAAATAGCTTTTAAGGAAGTCGGGGCTGTAAGGTTATTTTGTACAATCTCGTAGATCTGAGAAGGCACTAAAGAGGTGACTGAAATTTTATGGTCTTGAATCACCTTCATGAAAAGCTTTAAATCCCAATTTGGAAGAACAATAGCGGCTTCCCCGTTAAAGAAATAATTTCTAGCTAAAACACTAAACCCACCCATATGGTGAATGGAAATCGGAGCTAAAAATTTATCCTTTTGTCCCACATCAACCCATGAGTTAACGGCTAAACACGAGGTCTTAATACTTTCAAAACTATGAACAACGAATTTTTTATCAGACGTGGTTCCAGAGGTTTGAAACAAAAAACCTTGTCCAATAACTTGATTAGCTTTTCTTGTGATTTCAGTCACATCACTTGGCCTATAGTTTTTAACATCGAATACACAAAAAACATCATTTTCAATATGATAAATATTTTTTAAATAGCTGTTCTTAAAATTATTATAGTTCAAAATAATATTCCCCAAGTTCAGTCCACTTTTTTTGTTCCATAACGTGATCTAAACCCCAACCTGTGGATTCTTTAAAATCACTAAAGTGATTTTCGGATTTCCAGTCTTTAAAAAAATGCCGAGTATATAATCCCGCGCCAAAAAAGTTTTTTGGATTCCGTTTTGCAACTTCATCAGCCCAAAAGGCTGAAATCCGGTGATCAAGCTCGTCGCCCATATTTGTCGTGATTAGATATTGAAAGTTAGGATATTGATTTATAAAATCAGGAATGGACTCTTTAGTTGGTTTTAAGGCCACGATCTTAAATGGGTATAATTTATTTTTACGCCCTAAGCTTATATTTATTTTTTGATCTAAAATCAATTGAAAGCCGTGGTTTTTTAAAATGTTCCAATCGTCAAAGTGGTATTCAACAGGGTCTTCCCAATATATTCGCTTTAGTATTTCGTAATCGATCTTTAAGGCTGTTAAGTCATCTAAAGTTGCTGATCCATTAAAATCAAATATGAATTCAATGTTCGAGTTTACTTTTAGGAAATCTATAAACTTAGAAAAATCTTTTAAAGAATTTTGATCAACCTTAAACTTAAACCGAGTAAATCCATTTTTTACTTTGTCTGTCACTACAGCTAAAGATTCCTTAACCGAAGCTAACGAATTTAAAGAGTAATGAAAGTTAGGACTTTTATTCACAAAGACATTTGATTCCTTGAGCTGATCTTCGATTTCGAAATTAAAATTATCATTTAAGACTAATTTTGCTTTTTTAAGCTCTAGCTCTTTTTGAAAGTTAGAAATTAAAGCGCTTGGAATTTCATCTTTAAGCTCACCCATAAAATCGTTATAAGACATGGGTTCAAGTTTAGGATGAAACACATAACTGGAATATAGATTTACACCTTGATATTCGCATTTAAAATTTATAATTTGAATAGGCTTTGCGTCTTGAAGAGCATTCAATGCGGAGACGGGTGTTAATTTAGATTCAGAATAATAAATTTTCAAAACACATTCCTATGGCGTAATCCTTATACGGGTCGCTAATTCCTTCTTATCTGACGACCCCATAAAGCTCAAATTAAAAGTAAATAAACCCAACACACAATGACAGACAAAATCCAAAATAAGTTAAACTGCTAAATTTTAGTATTTTATTATACATCAAGCTTGGCCTATGAGTTCTAACCCAGTTCCAGAAGTAAAGACTAAAACCTAACCAAGGAAGGCCAATCAAAAAATATTTTAAATTTGAAATTTCAGTGGGCCAAAATAAAGTTCCAAAAAAGCCTGCGATTATTAAAGCTAAGTAAAATCCAAGTCCAAAGATTCGTCCATATCTAACAATGATGGTTTTTTTATTATTTTGAACATCTTGGGCTTCGTCTCGAAGATTATTAACCACCAAAAGAATATCGCACAAAGCGCCCAACTGTAAGCCTAACAAAAATGGGAACAATAAGGGCTTTAACGTCAAAGTATAAAAACTCCCCCAAACTGCAAACCCACCAAAAAACACAATCACAAAAAAATCTGCCGTTCCCGTATAGGCTAGTGAAAATTTTGTTCCTGTGTAAACGTAAGATAATAAAACGCAAAATAATCCTAAGACGACAAATATCCACCCGGTCTTCATCACAATAGGAATACCGGTAAGAATAGCCAAACCACAAAAACCTAAGGCCCATTTTTTAACCTGGTTGGCTGACATTAAATTTGCGGATGTGATTCTAATCGGACCAAGGCGATCTTCTTTATCTCCGCCTTTTAAAAAGTCTAAGTAGTCATTAAAAAGGTTTGTAGCGATTTGTATGGATAAGCCCGAAATCAAAATTGGAATGAGATAAATAGCTTCAAGACTGTCGTCCGAAATTTTTACGGCTAAAAAATAAGAAACCAATATCGGCCCAAGAATTGCGGTTAATGTTTGTGGCCTAGAGGCTAATATTAAACTCTTAAATGTCATGTCCCGATTACCTCTAATTGACTTACTATAAAATTTAAATCTGAATCTGTCAGAAGCCTATGACCCCGTCCCGGTAATTCTACAAATTTAAAAATTCTTGAACTGTTTAAATCTATTTTTTTTTGAAATCTTTTAGCCTGGTCTTTATATTTTAAATCTTGCTCCCCGTAGACGACATTTACAGAATTAACAAATGGATACGACATCAACGTATTGGTTTGATCGACGAGTTGGCTTTGGTTCCAAAACTTAAAGTAGTGTTCTATTTGCGATTTAGTCCACGAGGTTTTAAGTTGGCTTTCATCGTCTGCAGCAAATAAAGATAGGCTTGACCACTCTTTTAAAAATTTCTCCAAGTCACCATCACTTAAGATCTTTAAAAATTTAGCGTTTAAATCCGCTCTGAATTCCTGCTCTTGTTTTAGATTATCATCGTACAAACCAAAATATGTCGAAAGTAGAACTAAATTTAATTTTATGTTTTTATTTTTAAAAATATCTTGGTGTTTGTTCAAAATCGAAAACAAGGCCTTCGAGCCCATCGAATAAGAAAACACAAAAACTTCAAAAGTGTTTGGATGTGTTTCTATTTCGTTTAAAATATTATTTAGTTCAGTAGATAAACGATCCAGTAAATGGGGCCAGGATTCAAAAGAGCTTTGGCTATCAGATTTGTCAGAAGTTAGTGCTAATGATTTAGGTTTTAAATCAAGACTGTAAGTTCTAAAATTTGTACTTAAAAATTTAAAATCATCTGGGGATCCTAGAAATCCGTGAAAACTAATCGCAATAGGCTTGTGGAATTTATCATCCAAGTTTTTGACTCACTTTTTAATTTTCAATTCGACGATGTCTGGAAACTTTTTTAAGCTTTCAAATTCGCTATGGGAATTTAATTGTAAATAACTAAGTCCCCACATTTTTGCAAAGGATTTAAAATTTAGATTATGTTCATTTAAAAAATATCTGTTGTTGAACATTTTGGAAAAAATCTGTCCACCAGAATTATTTACAACAACTAAACAAAAATTTAATTTGGATTTATTCTGCTTCCAGTACCATGGGGCCGAAAGATCATAAAGTGCCGTTAAGTCCCCTAAGACGGCAAAAACCTTTTGAGGTTGGGATTGATACTTTAAGGCCAAACCCAAAGCCGTTGATAACTGCCCATCAATTCCATTAAGCCCACGGTTAGCATAAACGTGTTCGAAGTGTTTAGTTTTAGTTAAATCCCAATTTCTGATGGGAAGACTATTTCCAATGTAAAATACGGTTTCTTTATCTAAGGTTTTTAAAGATTTAAAAAACATTTGTTCGTGGGTTAGCTCGATGTCATCGGAAGAAATCTTAGTGGATGAATCGGAAGAATTGGCTAGTGTTTGAACAACAGATTTACTCATGGATTTACCAACTGATTTAACGACTGATTTACCGCCCGATTTAACGACAGAATTCTCGACTACAGTCATATTTTTTGATGTGGATAAAGATTTAAAGTCTCTCAAAAAGCCAATGAAGCTTTTTAGTGGATGAACTTTCCCGAATGACAATCCCGGCAAAGGTAGATTTGAAAAATGAAGAACTTTATTAAACTTTTCGTTTTCAATGTCGCGCCAAAACCTATGGGTTGGAATTCCACCGACTCTGATCACTAGATCATAGCTTTTTAAAACGTCACTTTTACTGATCATGGTAGAATTGATTTGATTTTCTAAACCAAAGATTTCGCCAGTAGATTCGAAGTACAAATCAGCGTTTAAGCCTTTAAGCTCGGTCTTGATTGTTTTTTTATAATCGACATCTAAGCCAGAAAATATAAATAAAGTTTTAATATCTTTTGATAGCTTTTGTTTTTTTAAAAATTTATTTAAGTTATTTTTAGAATAATCTAAAAACCTATATTTATATGGATTTAATTTAAGTGATAGGTCCAACTTGCCTTTATGAAGATTATCTTTAATTGATCTATCTGTGCCAGATTTTTTAATACTTAATGAATTCGCGTTTATATTTCGAGTTTTGGATTCAAACGACCACTCTTCGATTTTTTGATCTAATAAAGGCTCTACAAAACTGCAGTTGATGTGTAAAGGCAGACTTACATCTTTAATTTTAAAATTAATGTCTGCGCTTGGTCCTAAATGACTTTTTAAAAAATCTTTTTGAACCATAGTTTGCGGCGCTCCACTGCCCCACTGATACGCTGGACGATCTGCGCTGACCACAATCAGAGGTAAACCCAGGTAATGGGCTTCTAACAAGGCTGATGTGGTTTCAACAAAAGCGGTGCCAGAAGTTGTGAACACAGCAACAGGTTGGTGGTTTTTCATGGCCAAACCTAATGCAAAAAAAGATGCCGACCTTTCTTCAAATCCCCAGTGGACCGCGATGTCGTCGGATTTGTTCTTTTCTAGAAGCTCAACAAAGGGTGCGTTTCTGCCGCCGGGGCAAACTACAAAATCTTTAACGCCCAAAGCATACAGATTTTCTAAAGCTTTTTTGGCTTGATCCATATTTGATTTTGTCGTCAAAGTTTTTTTCATTTGTTGTCTCTTTTTTCTATAGTCCAAGCTTTTTCTTAGTGCTTAAAAATTTTAAATTTAATTCGTCCAGTTCGGTTTGATATTCACTTTTATCCGTGACTCCACCGCCTACATGAATTGATATCGTTTTATCATCCCAAAATAGCCCCCTTAAGGCGACTATTATATTAAACTGATCGCGAAAAACATATCCAAATGGTGCCCCGTAAGACCCGCGCGTATCAATGGCTAATAGATCTTTTAGATCCTTAAGTTTTTCTTTAGGATAAACTCCTAAGGCTGATGTAGGTGATAGCTTTTGAATTAAATTTTCGATAGAAGTCACATCATCAAAATCTGCGGTGGCGTGGATATGTTTCACAAGCCCGAAAACTTTTTCTTTTGGGGTCGACCACTCAAGAATTAGATTTGCAAGTTTTTCTGAAATATCATCCATAACAAAACGGTGCTCTTCTTTTAGCTTCAGGTCTGCCAACATATTCGAAGAATTCGAAGCTGGAAGTGTGCCCGCTAAAGCCATGGTTTGAATTTTTTCGGCTAAATTTTTTGGATGAATGGCGTCTTTCGAATTAAGTTTTTTTTCTTGTTTTTCCGTTGGTTTTAAATTTAGCTTTTGAATTAAAAATTCTGGGGTACAGCCCAAAAAACCCTTGGAAGTGTTCCAAAATCCATAAATGTATTCTGACTCTGGTTTGTTATTCATCAAATGATTAATCAGTTGTGGCAAATACCTTTGATTAAAATCTTTTGGTTTACTGATCTTGTAAGTTAAAAATGGAACAGCTTTTTTAATTTCACCGCTTGAAATTAGTTTTTTAATTTCTGTATATCTGCGGTGGTAATTTTCTAAATCTGCAGACCAATTGGTGGATTTAAGTTCGGATAATAAATCTGGTTTAGCGGTATTTTGAATTTCTGGTTTAAGTTCTTTAAGATGAGATATGGTCCACTTTTTCTCTAAATGTTGAAGAGAAAATTCAGGCACAATGGCATAAGCTTCGGGGCTTGAAGTTTTGTCGTTTGATATGTCAGCGGCGTAGGTCTTAAAATCCCCCATGGTCAGCACCGAGCCTGATTCGTAAAATGAGCTGGATAACATAAAACCGCCGTTAAAATATTCGTTCAAACTATACCCTGTTTATATCTAAGTTTTGTTTCAATTGAACGCTTAATTTGAAAATGAAACCCAAAACTATGGAATTATGCAGACATTTTCGGTTTTTAACTATATTTTCTCATAATGTTTTCTGATTATAAAAAGGTCGACTTATGGCCTAGGACAGAAAGAAGGTTTTGATGGAAAAGCGCGCAATTAAAATTTTAGATTCTGACTTTACGAATGACTTTCAAATCATCGCCGGTCCTTGCTCGATCGAGTCGCAAGAGCAGTTTTTTACCATTGCCCAAGAACTTAAAAACATCGGTGTAAAAACCCTTCGCGGTGGACTTTTTAAATTGAGAACGCGTCCCAATTCCTTTCAGGGACATGGTCATGTGGCTTATCCATGGGCCGTTGAAGTAAAAAAACATTTAGGCATGGGCTTTGTCAGCGAAATCACAGATCCCCGACAGATCGATGATATGTCAAAAGTTGTGGATTGCTTTCAAGTTGGTGCACGAAATATGTACAACTATGATCTATTAAAAGAACTTGGAAAACAAAGAATCCCTGTATTATTAAAACGCGCTTTTTCTGCGACCATCGATGAATGGCTTTATGCTTCTGAGTATTTAGAAAACGGCGGCAATCATTCGGTTTTATTGTGCGAACGTGGGATTCGTACTTTTGAAACCAAAATGCGTAATACACTTGATGTGAATGCGATTTCGTACGCGCACTTGTTTAGTAAGTACCCTATTATTTCTGACCCATCCCACGGCACAGGAAGATCTGACTTGGTGGAATTTGGGGCATTATCTTCTGTAGCTGCTGGTGCGAATGGTTTATTGATTGAAGTTCACAATAACCCCGAAGAGGCTTTATCGGATAAAGATCAAGCTTTAAATTTAGAACAGTTTAAATCCGTTTATGAAAAAGCAACAAAACTGCATAAATTTTTAAAAGCTCAAAATTAATTTTTTTGGAGAGTAATTTATGAAAGGTCCTGAAGCTTCAAAGATACAAACCTTGTTTTCTGACATTTCAAAAAGTTACGACACCGCCAATGACGCTATCACTTTTGGTATGGCTAGAAACTGGAGAAAAAAGTTAGTTAAGTGGAGCGAAGCTAAACCTGAACATAAAATCTTAGACATTGCGACAGGCACTGGGGATTTGGCTTTTGATTTTTTTAATTTCACAGATCAAAAAGCTGAAGTGATTGGAATTGATTTTTGTCAGCCTATGCTGGACATTGCCGATGATAAAGCCAAAGTGAAAGGAACTAAAATTAAATTCACTTGGGGCGACGCCACAGATTTAAAATTCCCGAATGAAAGTTTTGACATCGTTAGTATCTCTTACGGGATTCGAAATGTGGAAGATGTGGATAAAGCTATTAAAGAAATGCACAGAGTTTTAAAACCTGGCGGAAGACTAATGATTTTAGAAACAGGATCAAAAGATTCTGGAATTTTAAGTCCTTTTATAAATATCTATTCAAATTATTTAATGCCAATTGTAGGTGGATTAATCTCTGGAAAAAAAGACGCTTATAAATATCTAGGGGATTCTTCGGCGCTGTTTCCGTCTGGAAAAAACTTAACTGACCGTATTATGTCGGCTGCAAAATTTAAAACCGCCGAGCATAAAAAAATTCTTGGCGGTGCAAGTTTTATTTATAAAATCATAAAGTAATAATTTAATATCTTAATCAATAATTTTTCACCGAAAGATTAATGATTAAGTTCTAATCTAGTATTTTACCGAACAGCCGTAAGGCTTCGTTGAAGCTAAGGCAACTTTCTTACCCAACATCGAAGCATCTAAAGCTTGCACTACATAGTTCTTTGATTTTGCAATGGCTTCTGGTCTGTAGGAAGAGTCACTGTCAATCGCGCCACTGTAAACTAAATCACCTTTTGGACTAATGACAAACATATGAGGCGTTGTTTTAGCACCATAAAGTTTACCGACTTCACCTTTAGGATCTAAAAGAAGGGCAGTAGATACGGCTTTACGTTCTTCACGAATTTTAGACGCAGACTTTTGATCTAAATAACCTTGTTTACCTTCAGCTGAAGAAACAATTGTAAACCACTTAACACCTTTTTCTGTGTACTGCTTTTGAATGGCTTGCATGTTGCCAGAATCATAATGCTTTTTAACGTAAGGACATTCGTTATTAAACCACTCAAGGACAACGTGTTGGCCTTCTTTTAAAACGTCAGAAAGTTTATATGTTTTTCCGTCGTGACCTGTCAGTGAAAAGTCAGGAGTAGACATTGTTGTTGCAGCCGCTTTTGAAGCCTCTACCATAGTTTTATCTTTTGTCGTTTTAGAATTGTCTTTGGCTGCCCAAACGTTGACTGACGACAACAATATCAATGCAGTCATGAATTTTACTAAAGCTTTCATTTTTTTTCCTCCGATTAAGGTTTTGTTTTTAAGTTTGAAATAAATCCTGAAGGAGTCAATAGCTCTGGCAATATGACAGGCGACCGTGACCCTTTAGGAAAGTATAAATACAGTGGCACACCTACACGGCCAAATTCAGATAGCTTGATTGCGATTTGATCTTCGCGCTTAGTCCAATCCACTTTGTACATTTGTATTTGATTTTCATTAACGAATTTTTGCACTGAGTCCTGACTGAAAACTAACCTTTCATTGACCTTACAAGTCACACACCAATCGGCCGTGAAATTCACAAATCGTGGCTGATCTAAATCTTCCGTTACAGTTGACCAATCACTTACATTTAAAGATTTCCAATTTTTTAAATCCACACTTTGACTAGGTTGAACCAACTGAACAAAAATCCACACCAGCCACACAACAGTGGCCAGTAACAACGCCCCCATGACTTTCTTAAAATAAATCATCCAAGCCCCAGGACGCGGAAGCCATTTAGAAATTCCGGGGAAGGCGGCCATCATTAAAAAAGGTAAAGACATGCCAAGGCCTAATCCTAAGAACACAATGATGATCCCATAGGTGGACTGTGTAAGGGCAAAACCTATGGCTGCTCCCATAAACGGGGCCGTGCATGGGGACGCCACAATCACAGCAAGTAGGCCCGTGAGGAATGATACACTTAAGGAATCTTCTTTGTAATAATGGGTTGCAAATTTAGGAACCCAATTCCAAGACCACACATCAAAAAATGACAAAGATAAAATAAAAAACACAAAAGCTAAAGACAACACCACATAAGGGTTTTGTAACTGAAAGCCCCATCCCAAATAAACACCTGAAGAACGGAGCAAGGACAAAGTAAGCCCCATAAGGATAAAGCAAAAAATCACACCGAAGCTGTAAGCTAAGTTTTGCATACGAATTTTTGAAAGCGCTTGACCTGAAGTTTTTAAAACAGAAAAAGCTTTAATTGAAACAATCGGAAACACGCAAGGCATTAAGTTTAAAATGAGTCCGCCTAAAAATGCCATCAAGAAAAATAAAATCATTTGTGGAGGCTGTTCTTTAAAAGTGATGAACATCGATGTGTATTTAGGTGTGGCATTAGCGATGTTGTCCGTGCTTGATTTTAATTCATAAACCAAAAGCCCTGACTTAATTGGATTCGGTCCAATACTTTTTGCAGACGTAAAAAATTTAGCTTTAGAATCTGTTTGAAGAAATGTAGGTAAGCTTAAATCATTTAAAGATTCTGAAGTCCAAAAAAAATCAACTATCTTTGCTGACTTAGGCAGATCAAAGGACCATTCGATTTGTGATAAGCCTTTTACAAATTGACCCACAGCTGAACTTGGTAAGGAATGTAATTGATTTAAGATATATTTTTTAAAATCTGAATTTTCATCGCCCGATAATTTTAAAGTTTTCTCGGAGGATATAAAACTTAAAGACGCAGGAACGCATTCTTCTTTACAAACTAAAAGATCAGCTCGTAATGAAAATTCGGAATCTGAAACATTAAAAAAATAAATCAAGTCACGAGAATATCCATAAGTAACCAGTGGACCAACGTTGATGCGTTCAGGATATGGGTAATGAATTTCAATTTTTTGCTCTTCAGAATTTACAGACTTTAAATAAATTTCAGGTGGCGCACCAGAATCCCCGGGGTTAGACCAGTAAGTATGCCAGTCGGGATCAAGTAAAACGTGAAGCCCATAATTGACGACCTGTTGATCGGGTCCAATAAGATTATTTTTAAAAACTAAAACACGCGCTTTACCATTTGGAATCGATTTCCATTCGCTAAAGGAAATATCATTATTATCTAGATTATTGGTGATTATATTTCGTGGTGTTTCTGCGTGGGTCAGTTTGGGTGATATGATTAGCATCAAACCACAAAATAAAATTACAATTGAACTAGAAAGA
Source organism: Bdellovibrionales bacterium (assembly GCA_031412575.1). Classification (GTDB taxonomy): domain Bacteria; phylum Bdellovibrionota; class Bdellovibrionia; order Bdellovibrionales; family UBA1609; genus JAMLIO01. The sequence continues at coordinate 15,624 of JANODG010000161.1, read as the reverse complement.
TCGTGTAACTTAAAATTGTTATTTTTAAAAACAGAAAGAATAAATACTCTTAATGACATAGCTATCCTCTTCCAGACTAGTCGGATAGGTTAGCTTGTAAAATTGTGATCATCAATGGTTAAATTTGAATCGTATTTTTTGTTCCTAATTCAGGCTGACGATTATTAATTTTTGCTAATATCATATCAATAGCTTTTAAAACTGAATTTCCAGAAGAATCCCAACACTCTAAAGTATCAATATCTAATTTAATTAAAGTTACATCCGAATGTTCAAGCCCTTCAGGAAACCAGACATCTGTCATCGCATTCCAAAAGGGTTTAATTTTTTCTTTTGATTTGGTCAAAGTACATTCACCCTTAACCAAAATGTAAATTTTTTGAGATGAATCTGTCATGGTCACTGTCGCTTTACTATCTTTAGATAAGGCCTCAACTTGCGTAGCTTCCCCTCCGGAAATAAAGTAGATAGCAGTTTTATCTTCATCATTAAATCTTGCCATCATAGGCCTAGCTATGATCCCATTTTCGCTTTGAACATTTAAGAAAGAAACTTGAATCTCTTTCATCCTAGCCAAAATCTTTTCAAACTCTTTAGAATCAATACCTTTAGTTTCGTTCATCATTAAATCTCCATAAATTAAAATTATTTTATTTAAAATTGTTGGTTTAAGCTTTCCTTATTTTTGAGGCTTCATAAAGATCAGTTATAGTTCGAATCAAATTGTCAGGATCGATTGGTTTTGTCAGGTGAGCATCACATCCTGCAGCCATGCTTTTCTTTTGATCTTCAACCATGGCATGTGCAGTTAAAGCTATAATCGGTCGATTGTATTTCTGCTGCCGTAGTTGTCGTGTGGCCTGATAGCCATCTAAGAGCGGCATTTGAACATCCATAATAATAATATCATAAAAATGATTCATGGCTTTCTCTACACCTTCTTGCCCATCATTTGCGATATCCACTTTAAACCCTTTATCTGAGAGTAGTTGCTTGATGTAGAATTGATTATCTATAGAGTCTTCGACTAAAAGAACTTTTATTTGGCTAAGGTCAGATTCAGTTGAATTAACTAATGGAATTAATGATCCTGCGGGATTTACAACTACCGTTGCGATAAAGGTACATCCTTTATTGAGTTCACATTTCTTAACCCAAACGTCACCACCAAGAGCTCTTGCAAGCTTACGAGACAGTGAAAGACCAAGTCCGGTTCCGCCAAATTTGCGAGTCATAGTAGCGTCGATCTGAGAGAAAGGTTCGAACATAGACTCAGATTCATCGATTTTCATGCCAATTCCTGTATCCTCTATTTCTAAGTGCAATATCAAATTAGTATTTGCGAACGGATTAGCTTTGGGATTTAGATTTTGAATTGCATCGGAATCAGCTGAGGCTTCAGAATCAGCTGAGGCTTCAGAATCAGCGTCAGGAGCAACATTAGGAGCGGCGTCAGAATCAACTTTAGCTATCATTTTAACTTTAATTTTAACTTGTCCTACGGATGTAAATTTAATCGCATTGCCAATAAGATTTATCAAAATTTGGCGAATACGTGTTGGATCGCTACAAATCTTTTTGGGGATTTCATTTGAGTAGTCCAGGATAAGTTTTATATTCTTATCTTTGGCGCGTTCGCTAAATAGAGAAATTATATCGTCTAAAACGTTACGAAGATCAAAATCGATACTTTCCATTTCTAAATGGCCAGCTTCAATTTTAGAAAGGTCAAGAATATCATCAATTAATTTTGATAAAAGTTTGCCATTGCGGCTTATAACTTGAATATATTTATCTCGATCAGATTTTGAAGAAGCTTCTTTAAGTAATTCCGTAAATCCAAGAATGGCGCCAAGAGGGGTTCGGATTTCGTGACTCATATTTGCTAGAAAAGCCGACTTCGCAACATTCGCCTTTTCGGCCTCTTGTTTGGCAGCGATATGTTCGGCTGTTTTAATTTTTGCAAACTCTGAAGCTGCATTTCGAATTCCTAAAGCGATCGCATCGATTATTACATCTGTATCTTCTGTTTCCAATTCCCCTCTCTCCCTTGCAATTTCAAATAAAACATTTCGGAGTATATTGTACTCCTCGATCACAAAACTTAGACTGTATCCCCGTATTCGACTTCTTTGTTCGCCATGGTCTTTTCCTAGCGATGTTCCAATTTTTTTTAAGTATTCCTTAGGCTTTGTTTCGATTAAGGTTTTAACTAGATAATCATAAAGATCTGGTATGGAGTTTGTTAAATTAATTGAGTCAATGGGCCTGGCTACAGGTATCCTTTGCCTCATTCGCTCTTCCCATGTATCTAAAACTCGCTGCTTATTCTGTTCAAGCCATTGGCCAATATCCTGCATTTAATCTCCACCATCCAAAGTGAGTGATGCAAGATAGTGTCCATGGCCTTAGTTGTGCATTAAATCCCCATTTTAGAATCAAACGCGTGCAGGACGTTTAGGCGGCTTTTCGTAAAAGTTGAATGGGGTATTTTTACCCAGCGATTTTTCTAATGAGTAATTATTACTCATGGATTGTTTGTGAACTTCATTTAAATATAACTGTGATTTCTTGCACTACCACTCCGGTATTAGAATTGTACACAAATCTTACTGATCCTTGTTCATTCGTTGCAATCTTGTAATTGGTCCCTGCTCTGTTCATGTAGATAAGTGTGTGGGATTTTTCTGCTTAAACGTAATGGGTTTGTGTGTCCCCGTTCGGTGTCACTTCACCTACTTGTCTTGTCGTTTCATTTTACTGGCACGTTGCATCCGAAAAAAGTAGTAGGCACTTATTTTGTTAAAAAAAAGCATCAAAGATAAGGCCATTACCGCCTTTTGATCAATTTATTTATATCACTAAAATAGTCATCAACCGATAGTTTAATTCCAAATTCCACAAAGTACTTTTCAAATTTCTCTTTATCCGCTTCTGTAAAACCGTCACTATTAATAACTACCCTTGTAAATGCATCTGAGCGCTCATTAAATGAACTCGACAAAAAATTTTCCAATAAATGAATTTTACCTACAGATTGCGCAAACAAATGCCAAATTTCATTTAATAATTTTGAGTTCCCAACCTCTAAAAACCACGTAAATGAGTTGATCGCTTCCTTTTCCTCTAAGGAAATGGGATCGCTTAAGTTTTTTGTCTTGCCATTTTTTATACTTAGAACATGAAGATTGCCCTTAGATATTTCTGAAAACTTTTCTGAACAACTATTATACAGCAACCTTAGTTGATCTAAGTTTCCATGAATGACAGCATCGCGTAATTGTTTTAGATTATTTAAATCTAATTCCAAATTATAATTAGTTCTTTCATTCAGCTCTTTGATTATCACGCTAAAGTCTTTAAAAGGAAGCATTTTAGTATTTTTTTGTTTCTTACTTCTATCATCGAAAGCTTTTCTAGTTTCAACTCCCAAATTTTCTGCGAACATTTTAATTTTTAATTCCCATAAAGCTACATAACCAGCGACTTGCGTATATTCCCAATACAAATGTTTGAGCTGATTGCCTACGGTCTCATTTATATAAGAAATCTCTTGTTTTGATTTTGAAGAAAGCAAGCTACTTACTAATTCATTCACAATATCGCCAAATTGACTCTGGCCGCTAACATCATTAACAACCCAATATTTTTGAAGGATATTTCTTATCTTTAGCGCGTATAAGTCATAATCAGTTAAAACTACAGCTTGATCATAATCTTCAATATTTAAAATCTTAATAAAAAGCTTAATTTTTTTCTTAAATGTTTTTATTCTTCTAAACATATATTGCCTGTTAAACTTTTAGCACCGATCAAATCAGTGCTTACAGTTCGGGTAAGTTTTGGGCACTTGCAAGGGTTATCGTATGTGATGTTGTCCTGGCCTATTAGATTGCAACTATTAAATTCCACAGAAAAATAAATCTACTTCAAATAATTGTTTTTACTAAATAGTTTGATCAAATCTTAAATCTTACCCATTAGTACTAAATTAGAAAATATTACGCTCTCTTCAAAAATGATCATTCCTTTAGACTTCAAATCTTTAACATCAAATAAACGTTCAGCAATGATGATTTGGTAAGCGTGAATTCCACGATTTATATCACTTATATCTTTAATTAAGTCTAAATCGTCGCCTTGATCTTTTACTAAACTATGGTTTGCGGCAATAATATTTATTAACACAGGTTCAATTAATTTTTCAGCTATGAGCCCATTACCATTTAATACAACATCAGATTTTATTTTATCTGAAATCCGAAAATCTATTAAAACTACATCGTTATTGTTAGTTTTTCGACTACTTAGCAATGCCTTTGTTTTGATTGAATAGTCTTTAAAACCTTTATCACCGGATTTTAAAGATTTACCAATAATATCAAAATTTTGTTCTTCAAAGATAGGTCTAATAAGCGGTAAATTCCAAACATCTGAAAATATCATATCACTGTGACCGCTTTTGGATTGGAGAGACACAACACAAAGTGAGTTTATAAAATCCTGTTGAATTTTTGTTTCAATAACTTCGTAAAACATATTTCTCCTAATTTCCGCTCGCACATTTTCTAAACTGAAGATATGCATTCGCAAAACATTCATATTTACTTGGGTGCTTCGCTGGGTATATTGAATCACATGTTCTCTTTGCTTGTTCAAACTGTTGATTACACTGTGCTTTAGTATTTTGTTGTGCATCACCTTTCGAACAAGCATTTGGAATTGATATAGCGCCCGCAGCACCAATTCCAGAACCGACTCCGATACCAATGCCGACTCCACCACCGCCACCACCAATGCCTATACCTCCACCAGGTATAGCAATTCCACCACCACCTGGATCAAACCTTAATCCCGTTGGATCAATATAACCTATTGGATCTTGCAAAACGTAAGAATACAAATTCGTATCGCCACCTTCAAATCTTATCGGATCTTTTGATGTCCATCTACCGATTTCTGCATCGTAGTCTCTTGCGCCGAATCTTGTTAGCCTTGTGTCTGGATCGTAGATACCACCCGCAAATCCGAAGGGTTGAAATCCTGGACTTGAATCTGTTAATACATTTCCATATTCATCATAGGTCATTTCTTGCACTACCGCTCCGGTAGTTGAATTGTATACAAACCTGACTGATCCCTGTTCGTTGGTTGCAATCTTGTAATTAGTCCCTGCTCTATTCATGTATCTTGGTGTGTGGGATTTATCCGCGTACACGTAATGGGTTAGTGTGTCCCCGTTTGGTGTCACTTCACCTACTAGTCTTATCGTTTCATCGTAAATGTATCTTGTTTGTAATGTGCCATCTTCAGTTTTAGTTATTCTTCTACCTTGAGCATCGTTCTTATAAATGATTGTTTTTAATACTACTAATGTTGTAGCGTTCTTTTTGATGTAGCTTTCTAATGCGCCAAGCGAACTGTAAATGTATTCTTCACGTGTGTTGTTTGTGGAATGTATTTTTGTAAGCCTGTTCCCGAAATCATCATACGTGTAGGTGTAGTTATAAAGTGTAGCGCCGCCAGCGTTTTTTATAATGTAGGTCAGTAACTGATCTTGATCGTTATAGGTTCCTACTGCTAACTGATTTAAAGCTGCATTTTTTATATCTAGCCTGTTTGAATTTGAATCATAGCTGTATTTTCGTTGAATGACGTTAGCTAGCTTAGCTTCGATAAGTCTTCCTCTGGAGTCATAGACGTAATCGTGTGTAGTTGCAGGATTTGCGTCAACAGTTTCAACGCGCTTTGTGGTTCGGCCTAAAGCGTCCCTGGTGTAAACTTCATTATATTTTTGAGTGGTTGAAAACTTCACGTTGTAAGATGCAACCTCGCCGTAGTTTGCGTTGTAAGTGTATTGTTCAGTCATGCCGCCTGTTAAACTTGTGGCACTGATTAAACCTGTGCTTGCTGTGCGGGTAAGGGTTTGTGCGCCCACAACAGTCATAAGCCTATCGTTGTTGTATGTGATATTTGTCACATGACTTACATTCGAATTTGAATCTTGGTGTCTTAGTGTCCGTTTATTAGGAAGCATCTTTGCGTAGTCGTAACGATACGTCGAATTGTTGACGCCGTCTTTTATACCTTGGATTTGTAACGCGTCTATAAGGTAAGTGTAGTTAATCTCAACATTATTTGGCGCTTTAATTTGGCTAAGCTGTTCTGTTGTTAAATCTGTTGTGTAAACATAATTGCCTTCGGGCGCAGTGATTTGTTCAAGTAATCCTGTCGTTAAACCATATGTGAAATTAATCTGACTTAAATTTTCTCTGGTGATTTGGGTTAATTGTTTGTCATTATTATAAGTGTATTCTACGGTTTTAATTCCTGATCCTAAATCCGGCATGATGTATTTGAAAATTCCACCAAATAAATTGTACATCAATTCATGCCAAGGTTTAGTTCCGGCTTTAATCTTTTTGATATTCCCGACTTGGTCATATTCAAAAAAAGCTTTTTCGGTGTTGGGATAAGTGACTTCAACGACACGCCCGTTATTATCGTAAACATAATTTATAGTTTCGTTTAATGGATTGGTTTCGCTTTGAACTTCGTATTCTGCGTTATAAACATATCCCCACGTTCTTGTGTTTTGTGTGATGCCACTTAAACGACCGCGAACATCATAGTTGTATACAACGGGTGAAAAACTTGCGGTTTTGGTTTCGACCACTTGATCAAAGTTATTGTATTTAATTTTTTCCGTGCGATTAAGTGGTGTGGTTGTCGTGTAAGTTTGCGTTATATCATCGTAAGTAGTTTGCCAATTTTTAGTGTCATAAGTGACGACCTTTATGTGATCGTCTAATTTAAGTAAATCCGTCTCTAAGAAAGTAAAAGTATCTGATTGTGTATAATTATGATTTTCGCCCTGTGAATTTAAGGTTGTCGAATAATCAGTATAAACATGATAATCAAATCTTGGATCTTGGACTCTGGAAATCGATGTGTTCGAACCATCTGGTCGTGTGACATAGGTAGCAGAACTTTGTTTACTTTCGGTACCGTAAGCACCAGTCGGTTTTGTTTTAGCAGTTGATGATTCGCCTTGGGGTAAGAAGGTTGTGTAGTATTGTGTGATACGACCTTCAGCCGAAATAGCTTGAATTAACTTATGATCAATTTCATCTTCGAGAACATTAAGTTCAATACTTTGACCTGAGTTGTTTGAATCTTCAATGAGGTCTCCATCGGCGTCATATACAAATGTTGAGATTTTACCTTTAGGATCTTCAAAACTTGTCATTAAACCGTCTTGACCTGGAACCGTAGAATACTGCATTCCGTAAACTTCACTGTTAGGTGTAGTAACACTTACAGCATATCCATTTGCATTTAAAGAAAGGACAGTTAATTTACCTGATGGCGTTTGAATCTCAACAGTTGTGCTATTAGGGCGGGTGATAATGGTTTCATTATTGAAGGCGTCTTCTACTTGCGTTAATTTTTTATTTACGTCGTAGGTAAATGTAGTCAAGACTTTCGAAGTTCGGGTAGACCTTGTTTCGATGTGATAACCAAAAGTGTCAAAAATATAAGCCTCTTTGCCATCTTCACTGACGACTAAATAGTTTGTGAAACTTGTTGCATCTGGAAGTAACTTTTCAATGACGTCGCCTGATTTGTTAATTTTTATGAAGTCGATGATTCGGTCAAAACCAGTTCCCATGTGCAGCTTTTTTAATTTTAAATTGTAAAAATGAAGATTGGATAAAGTAAAACCACCAAGCCCTAAAAGTTTTGCATTTAAAAAACCAAGTTTCGGGAAAGTTTCATAAATTTTTGAGCGGGTTGTGTTGTTGAATTCGTATTCTACTTCCAAAATGTTGTCGACACCGTCAATAAATTCTTGAGATGAAGAACCTAATCCATTCCATTGGTAGCTGTAATTGATGTCTGCACTGACACCATAATTCGTTGTTGTCGGTACACCGTCGATCGTGTGAATCACAAAGACTTCTGTAACATTTGTGTCGGTAGGTGCAGAGATAAATTGTTTGTGCTGTAGTTTACTTCTTCTACCGATGACACGTTCTGTTGAATACACCAATTCCAGATCTGATCCATGCAAAGGAATATTTTCTTGTAAAGATTGATTATCTATTTTTACAATTGAGCCCGCACCACAATTTGGTCCATTGCTGTCTGGCGGCCCGGATGTGTTCTCAATTTGCGGAAAACCTATTCCACACTCACTCGACCATCCCCAAGAACCTAATAAACAACCTGAATTAGGATCGAAAGGGTAACAGCCTATCCTTTTACTGCACCCCATACTCGAGTAGTAAAATTCAGTTTCACAATTGCACGTATATTCTGGGACCGCCTCCACTGCGCACCCGCACCCCAGAGCTGATTGAATTGAAGTGAAGATAGAAAACACAAAAATCATTAGCATGAACACAAAACGCATAAGGCCCCTTTCATTTAAAATTAAAAACATAAATAAAATTTCATATTTAGGATTATGAATTTAAAGTAATTGTTCAATTTAGAATTTTGTTAAGAATATATTTTCTGGACCATAAATTAAAATTTAATAAGAATATGTAAACAAAATTAAGATAATCTTAAGATATTAGTTTCGGAATTAAGATTCCCTTAAGATTAAAATTTTATCTTTTTACAAATTATTTTTTAGATTTTCTTAATTTTGTTTTCTGCGGCGCTTACTCTTTTGAATAATTTAACGTAAGTTGTTGCTGCCGATTTTATTCTTCACATTATCTTGTGGAAATATGTAAAGGTAACAGATGACCGCTTATAATTCGGTCATTAAGTTTAGAATTTTGAATTTAATTAATTAATTAACGAGTTACCTGCTACAGTAATCGTCATCGGCGAAATTATTTTGAACCACACAGCCTTCGTTTTGCGTATTACACTTCATGCGAACGTGGTAGTGGTTATGGTGGCGACGAACGTTATACATGAATCTTTCGATCACATTTCTAAATTCAGATAATTTACCCTGATCACGAAGATAAGTGCAAAATCTAGATCTGATTCTGTTGTCTGTGAACATCACATGAACGCGGTCAGTGTATAAAAGTAATCTTGCGTAATCAAAGGCTGCGCTAACTCGAGCTGTAGTCATGTTGCTGGTGAAGTCATCGAATCCCGAAGTCTGACCATTCAAGTGCGGGTAAGATACATCCACATCTAAACCATTTTGGTGGGACGAATGACCACCCAGACGACCACCGTTGTGATCAGAAAAGCTTTTGAGTACTATTTTTATGTCATCGCCGTATCTTTGTTCTAAAACACAGGCTGCGAATTCTAAAACCTGTTTCGTGATTTCTGACGAGTATTGTTTTTCGGTCTTGTTTGGATCCGGATAATTGGGATCGTAGTCAGAATCCCCGAAATGCGTGGCTTCTCTAAGTGAACCATCTGTGTAGTAACCACGGGCCTGATGATATTCAATGTTTTTAGCTTGAACTAAATGATCTCCGCAAAGGCCTAAGTCATACGTGAACTTTCCGTCTACACTTTCAAATGGAACATCGGCGGCAGCACGCTGTGCTTCTATGGCTGCTAGTCTTGCCGCTTCTTCTGCAGCTAAACGAGCATGTTCTTCCTGTTGCAGGCGGTGTTTTTCTGCCAGGCCCTCGGGCCTAGCTTGTGGTCTTAGGGAAGGTTTTATAGCTATTGATGCATCAGTGATGACAGGCTTTTCATTTTCAATTTCTGCGACTGGAGTTTTTATGCCTGTATCAGTTGTCGGTAGAGTTGAGGGTTTGGTGAGTAAATTTGAAGGTCTTGTTCTAGGTCTAACTTTAGACACACCACTTGAAGACGTTGTCGTAGCATCTTCATCGGATTGCGGTTCTGGGTTAGAATTTGGGATGGCCCCGCCTTGGATAGTCGCGCGCACGGGTGCTTCTGTACCTTGATCTTTGGCTTTAGCATCCATCAATGCTTGTTCACGAATTTGTCGTTCGCGAAGGATAAACTGATGATACTGGTTGATATCATAATAAGTCTGATTAGGGTTTGGCAAAACATCTATATTAGGTTCAATCAACCGGGGGGCTTCAGGAAGTAATACTCGTGATTCAGCTGGAAATACTTGCTCATCTACAGGACGAATAATTTCTTCGTCGTTCATGACTGGAGCTTTCGGCATACTTATATCTACAACAGCTTTAATTGGGCTTTCTTCTAAAGTTTCAGTTTCTGGAGGTATGGTTTCTGGAAGTCTTGGAATTGACGCATCTAAAAGATAATCTGGGCAGTCTTCTGCATCAGAAACAAAGCCTTCACACAAGTTATCATTTTTATCTTGCGGCAATGCCGGTCCAACCGGGCCTGCAGAAAACGCTGGATCTGTATGGTCTTCATCAATAAATTCAGGTTCAACTTCGTCTTCACTTTCCATATCTGATTCGATGATCGGAGCTTCCATAGTTCTTACAGCTTGCTTAGGTAAAGTGTCTGTTGGTGCAACTTCTTCTTCTCGTTGATCCAATTGGAACGGTCGCGAATCGATAAAGCTTTTGCCTTCGCTGTCATAATTTAAAAACGAAAAGATCAAAGTGATATCTTTACATGTAGGATTGTCGTAACAAAAAATAACTGCGTTTACGATTTCTGTAGATTCAGATTCTTTTTTAACTAAACGTAAATATTCGCGCTCGCCTGTTCTTCTAAATTTAGATCTAAAAGATTTTAAATCACCTTCAAATTTATACTTAAAATTTTGCTGAACATTTTGAGCATCATTCATGCGTAAATACACAGTCGCAATTACCTTTTCAGCAGTGTCGTTGTACATGATCGTTGGATTGATAACTGTTCTAGCTTTGTTTTGTAGCCAAGGAGTAAGTTCGTTCACACGAAGGTTAGCTGTGGCGCTTGGATCTTCGATGATCTCTTCGCTGTTTGTGCAGTTTTCATCAGTTTCGATGTTCGGCATGTGTAAGCAGTCGTAACGTCTAAAGCGAAATTCCCTTAGGCCCTGATCTTCATTGATGATTTGAGGCAATTTACTGATTTTTGCATCATTATTTTGGCTGCAATTGACGAAAATCGTCACTGACAGAGCTATTAAGATCAAATTAAGAGGTTTAAGCGTTTTCACAAGGATTATAAGGCAATTTACAGGCCGTTTTTTTGAAGGCAGAATAAAATCGATTAGAAAAGACCAATGGTAATTAAGCTATTCTACAAGGTAAAAATAGGCGTTTCAATGAAGCTTAAAATGAGTAAAAATCAAATTAGATTCATGTTCGCCTTAGGGCTTTTTGGTCTATCACTGCCAGTTTTATTCATTGTAAGCATGTATCTTATTTCCAGAAACACTGGATTTGAAGGGCCTCGGGGTGGTCCTCAAGATGCGTTCAGGCACACCTACACTTCGGCTTTAGTGGCTAAATATCTATCGCCAAGTTTGGTAGTGATTGCGACTAAAATTTCAGAAAGTAACTTAGATTCAAGTTATGATTTGATGGATATTCACAACAACAATTTAGGTATTCAAATTGCTTTAGGCCACCTAAGTGATGGTGATGTTTACGATCAAACAAGTCTTTATTCTAAGGTTTATGAAAAAGTTAAAAATGCGAAAGTGGCAGCAACGGATAAAAACACGGTTCATATTTTAGAGCCGTCGAAATGGCAAAGTTCGGATTTGTTTTAATTCAATCCATATTTTTTTTAAAAATTTTTGAGATAACATTTTAGAACAGTCGTAAAGATCGTTTGATTTAGATAGCTTATTTCAGAAATTAATTTTGCTAAATTTTATTGCGCATTATTGTTTTTTCAAATTAGCCTCATCAATAAATTCAAAAAGAATGTCTGTGGATTTATATTTTTTTACTTGTAACACCACGTTTTTTTCGAAGTCACTAATTGGGATAGCGCAGGTTATTTTTGCTGACCCGTTAGCTTCCCAACCAATTGATATTTCGTGGCAATAGCCTCCAAAAACTTGGGTAGCTTTCTTTTTTTTAAAGTAAGAGTCCGCCACACAACCATGGTCATCAATAAAAACCATATGCCCGTAAGGAGGCTTATCTGATGCACCATCAGAAACTGACAATAGTTGGGTTAAACATAAAGCACTATTCGGTTTTAATTTCTTTGATTCTACGACTGGACGACTAGAGTACATCATTGAAAGAACTACAGCAAAAAAGAAAATAATAAAAAATATTTGAGCAAGCGTTTTCACGTACTTTAAAACAATACTTATTTTAGATTCCACGCTATTTCCTTAACATTTTAATTCAAGTTATAGTTCTAGTTACAGCCTAAATTTAAGCCGTATTTTTAATGTATTCATTGGATATTAATCCAAATTTAATTATTATCTATTTAATTTTTTAATCATTTGAATGTTTAAAAATAATAATGAAATGCCTAAAATAATTAAAACTAAACTGATCATAGTCGAAACCGAAAGATTAAAGATCAAATCCCCGCGCGGATCAGCCCTAAAATACTCCATAATAATTCGGCCAAGACCATGAAGGATCAACCACGAAAAAAATAAAGATCCGATGTTACTTTTAAAAAAATTAACTTTTCGCTCCAAAACCAAAAGCACGATCCAAACTATCAGTTCATAAAAAACTGCGTAGAGCTGTGTGGGGTGACGAAGACCAGGCAAATGGGGAAGCTTTATACCCCAAGCATGTGTGGTGATATCTCCGTAACAGCAACCGTTAAATAGGCACGCAAGTCTTCCAAGTCCATAGCTAAAAGCAGCAACTGGCGCACTGACATCAAGCCACAGTTTGATATTTTGTTTTTTTAATTTTAAGAACAAGCCACCAAATATAAAAGCAGAAATTAAGCCGCCATAGAAGACAAAACCACCATTCCAAACATGTAAAATTTCTTTCGGCGAATTGAAGTAGAAATCAGGTTCTTGATAAAGAACATAAAAAAGTCTGGCACCGATAATTCCAAATATCAGAAGGACTAATAAAAAGTCTGCACCGATTGAAGATTTCAGAGGGAAGCGTTTCAGTCTTGAAAAAAAATATTGAATGCCAATACAGTACACAATGGCTAAGGTCACAAAATATGTAGAAAATTGATAACCTAGAAATTGAAACGAAGGTGACAAGCTTTAAGCGCTCTTTTTCTTGTTATTAATTTCGTCTTTGATCATGAAATATAACAACAAGATGACTCCGCAAACGATGGACATATCTGCCACGTTAAACGCTGGGTAAGACCACGCTTGCTTGTAATGAAAATCTAAAAAGTCGATCACATACTGAAATCGTACACGGTCAATATAGTTCCCCAAAGCTCCTGCAAACACCATCGACAAAGCCGTATTCTGAATCACATCTTTATCGGGACTTGATTTAAGCAAAAAGAAAATCACGACCATTGCAATTGGCGGTAAGCTTAAAAAAAATAAAGTTCTAAAAACAATATTAGCATCTCTAAAAATTCCAAAAGCAGCACCCGTATTTCTGACATAGGTAATGTGAAAAATATCTTTAATTACCGGATAAGATTCATGAAGTCTAAAGTGCATCGTGATGTACATTTTCGTAAGCTGATCAACCGCAACAACCAAACAAGTTATTATGATCAAATAAAGATACTTTTTATTCATAGAAAAATCCTTTCGAAGAAACTATAATCTTAATTTAATAAAACTACATTCACAATATCAAAAAACCAAATATTACGTACAGCGGTGTTCAGACGCATTGTTTTAAAAACTGGAATTTCTATTAATTGATACTACCCTTAAAGCCTCAAACCTACGTTTGGGTTGAAGCTTGCATACGCAAGCCACAACGGCCACGGCATGCTTCGCTGTACAGCTGCGCATGTGGCCGTCCAAGCCGAACTCGGCTTTTAGGGTAGTATCAATTAATAGAAATTCCAGATTTTAAGACAATGCGTCTGAACACCTTTCGCAGATGTTTGTGTGGTCAGGTTTTTTGCTAAGCTCTTCGAAGATTTTCCAGCAACGCTCGCACTTATGGCCTTCGTATTTTTGGGCAATAACACTTGCAGGACCTTGGGCTAAATGAACTTTTGATACGATGAAGATTTCGTCTAATTGGTCGAAGTATTTTTTGGCCACTGTGAAGTCGTTACCATCAAGTGTAAGTTTCACTTCGCCTTCTAAGCTTGAACCGATGATTTTGTCTTTTCTTAAGTCTTCAAGTTTTTTTGTGACTTCGCTTCGGATGCCTAAAAGTATTTTAAACTCCTCGGATTCGGATTTGAATTCCCAATTTGGATTTGGTTTTGGAAATGATTCTAACCATAAACTTTGTTTTTTTGTTCCGGGTAAGTAATCAAAAACTTCTTCGCCTAAAAACGATAAGATTGGGGCCATAATTTTTGTGAGTTCGCGGGTCATGTGAAACAAAACCGTTAAAGATGACTTTCGTTTTTTAGAATCAGGTCCGTCGCAATACAATCGATCTTTTAGAATATCTAAATAACTTGCGCTTAGCTGAACTGTAAAAAATTGGTTGAGCGAATGGTACACTTTGTAGAAATTAAAATTGTCGTAGTTTTGAGTGGTTTCTTTGATCAGTTCGTTAAACTCATGTAAGGCCCAACGATCGACGAAATCTAATTCTTTATCCAAGTTTTCCGATTTAATAATTTCGGATTCATTTATTTTTTCGACTACACCTAATAAAAAACGCATCGAATTTCTAATTTTTCGGTAAGTGTCTGACACACGTTTAAAAATTTCAGGTCCAACAGTGACGTCTTGACCATAATCTTCGTAAGCGACCCAAAGACGTAAAATTTCGGCCCCACTTTCTTTGATCACTTTTTGAGGATCAACAGTGTTACCCAAACTTTTACTCATCTTGTGACCTTTTTCATCGTTGGCAAAACCGTGAGTTACTAAGGCTTTGTAGGGCGGATGACCCTTAGATGCGATCGATGACAATAAGCTGGTCTGAAACCATCCTCTATGCTGATCACTACCTTCTAAATAAATATCAGCAGGTGATGATAAACCTTCACGGCGATCCTGAACTGCCGAATGACAAACTCCACTGTCAAACCAAACATCTAAAATATCTTGTGACGCTGTAAAGTTTTTTGATCCGCACTTTTTGCAAGAATAACCTTTAGTGAAATGATTCTTCGGAGCTTCAAAATACTCTTCAATCCCCTGACCTTTTTCCATTTGATCAGCAACATTGTTTAAGATTTTTTCGTCGATTAAAGATTCTTCACAATCGTCGCAATAAAATACTGGGATTGGTACACCCCAAATGCGTTGACGACTTAAACACCAGTCAGGGCGATTTTCGATCATCGCTTTTAAGCGAGCCTTACCCCAAGCTGGGTAAAATTTAATGTCTTCTTCAATTGCAGTTAAAGCTTTTTTACGAATGTTAAAAGTCTCGTCATCAACACTGATAAACCACTGCGGAGTCGCACGGTAAATCAAAGGAGTTTTAGATCGCCAGTTGTGGGGGTAGCTATGTACAAAAGAACTATAGTGAACCAGGTGACCAGACTCTTTCATTTTTTCGACTAATAATTTATTAGCTTTAAAAATATATACACCTTTCATTTCTGGAAACGCATCTGTGTAAAGTCCACCCTCATTGACCGGGCTATCCGTTGGAATACCGTATTTTTGTCCTACATTGTAATCGTCAA
>JANODG010000160.1:0-10493 GCA_031412575.1 Bdellovibrionales bacterium | reverse complement strand
AACAGGTCGGTTAAAGATGTTGTCACCACAGCCTTGCAAGAGGGTGCGCAAGGTATCGCTATCAGTTCCTACCAAGGTGGGCACATGGAATATTTTTACATACTCGCCGCCATTTTGATTCAGTAAATCGCGCATATATTTAAAGTATTCCATGTGCCCACCTTGGTAGGAACTGATCGCGATACCTTGCGCACCCTCTTGCAAGGCTGTGGTGACAACATCTTTAACCGACCTGTTGTGGCCTAAGTGAATAACTTCGGCACCCATATCTTGAAGAATACGACGCATGATATTTATCGAAGCGTCATGTCCATCAAATAAAGCGGCAGCGGTTACGATTCGAATGGCGTTTTTTGACTTGTAAGACATAATTTCCTTTCCGCCTGCGGCGCGCATTAAAATTTTGCGGTTCGTTTTTCTAAAAAGGCACTCATGCCTTCTTTGGATTCTTGATTCGAAAAAAGATACGCAAAATAATCCTCTTCTAACTTTAAACCTTTATCCAAACTTTTATTAAAACCCTCTTGAATAGCTTGTTTTGCAGCTTTAATAGCTTGAGGTCCCTTTTTTGCAATGGTCTTAGCAACGTCAAGACATGTAGCCATGAGTTTATCCTGGGGCACAACTTGAATCACTAACCCACGACCTAAAAGTTCATCCGCCGAAACCATATGACCTGTTGTGATTAAGTACTTTGCGTAGCTTATTCCTAAATTTCTAGACAATCGCTGAGTGCCACCAAAACCTGGTATTAATCCAAGGCTAACTTCAGGCAAACCAAACTTTGCATTTTCACTAGCAAATATGTAATCGCAGGCTAAAGCTAATTCAAAGCCACCGCCTAAACAAAACCCATTTACAGCAGCAATCACAGGACAAGATAAAGCTTCAAGTTTACTAAACACAGTTTGGCCATACCTACAAAATTGAGCAGCTTCTTCGGAAGTCATAGCTTTCATCGCAGAAATATCTGCACCTGCTACAAAAGATTTTGGTCCTTCACCGGTTACAATCAAGGCTCTTAAGTCCGCGATTGATTTCAAAGTTTCAATATGAGTGTCAATCGCAGCTATGACACTTTGACTTAAAGCATTTAAAACTTCTGGGCGATTAATTTTTAAAAGATAAATTCCATTTTCAAGAGAGCTTAACTCTACCATTTTACCGTTTGAACTATTATCAGACATAAAGGATCCTTAATTTATTTAATTTTCAAATTTTTTTTATGAAATAATCAGAAGCTTGGTCGCTGCTCTCAAAATATAATTAGTAATTGTAAAATCCGCGACCTGTTTTTCTACCTAACCATCCAGCTTCAACGTACTTAACTAATAAAGGGCATGGTCTATATTTTGTATCCCCTAACCCTTCATGAAGAACATTCATAATGGCAAGACAAGTGTCTAATCCAATAAAGTCTGCCAAGGTAAGAGGGCCCATAGGTTGATTTGTTCCAAGCTTCATAGCTTGATCTATACCTTCAACGTCAGCGATCCCTTCGTAAAGCGCGTAGCAAGCTTCGTTAATCATTGGCATTAATATACGGTTTACAATAAAGCCCGGCATATCACGACCTTCGATAAATGTTTTTCCTAATTGCATCGCAAATTCGCGCACGGCTTGGAATGTGACGTCCGATGTTTGAAGACCACGAATGCCTTCCACTAATACCATAAGTGGTACAGGATTCATAAAATGCATTCCCATCACTTTATCTGGTCGTGAGGTTACACTTGCAATCTTGGTTATAGAGATCGATGACGTGTTACTGCATAACAAGGCTGATGGTTTTACAACTTCATCGAGCTGTTTGAATATTTTTAATTTCAAATCTACATTTTCCGTTGCAGCTTCAATCACAACATCACACTCTTTTAAATCTTCAACTTTTGTCGTTGTTGAAATCAAGGAAAGCATTTTAGTTTTTTGATCCAACGTTAGCTTTTCTTTTTTAATCAATCGATCACAACTTCCAGCTATGGTCTCGACAGCTTTATCTAAAGCCTTTTGATTCACGTCCATCATAACAACTCGAAGACCTTGGGCTGCTGTAACTTGTGCAATTCCATTTCCCATCTGTCCTGAACCCACGACTCCTACAAATTTTAAACTCATAATGAACTCCTTATTATTTAAATCTTTACCGGATTACTTGGATATAATCACGTAATCGCAATCACTTAGTCTTATTACAAGTCACAAAAAATACATTGATTTGAGAGATGTTCAACGGCTTTAAAATGCTTAAAATTTTAACACTAAAGCGTATTGTAAATGTCTTCAAATTTGTTTTTTAGCTCAAGCATCTTAGTCTTTCTGTTTTCTTCCGTCCAATCTTTGGTGGAAATTTTGGCCCCAACATAGACATTGAGGCGCGATGTCATTTTCCTTAAATTTGGGAGTAAGTGCTCGGGTGGCCAAAGATCTCTGGCCCCTTTCATGATTACCGGAATTAAATCCGCTTGAGAAGACATCGCAAAAATAAAGGGCCCCGACTTAAAATCTGCAATTCCGACATTTCTGTTGCGACCGCCCTCAGGCGAAATCACAAAAGAGTCCCCATTGTGAAGTCTTATTTTGGCCTCTTCATAAAGTTTAATTGACGCCTGAAGATCGTTTCTTGGCATCATCAAGCTTTTTACAAGTTTAAAACATGTTCCTAAAAGTGGTAACTTTTCTAATTCTTTTTTAGCCACATAAAACATAAATTGATTGGTAATTACAACTAAAGCTGGGATATCTAAAAAAGTAGCATGATTAAATAAAACCACAACGCCTGTCTTAGGAATAGGTTCCTCAAAGTGAATGTGCATGCGCACACCGCAAATAAAAAGAAATATTCTCGCCCATATGATTTGAATCCAAAACCCATTTTTCACATTGATAAGAACCAGTATCAAAAAAAAGGGAAATAAAAAGACAGTCGCCCCCATGATTACAATCAAACTGACTAGCGCATGTAGCAAATGGAAGGGAAATAAAATTTTAGACTTCATTAAAAACTCTTTGGCGGGCTGCTAACTTTTGGCGGTTTTTATATTCAAAGTGGGATGCAGGGCCAACTAAATTATTCTCGTAGGTCGTTCTATCTAAAATCTGCACTTCAAAAGGATAAAAAAATGTGAATTCAGATTTATCAGAGCCTCGATCAATTTTTAAAAATTGCCGGGTGATAAATTTCAAAAATTTAAACTCTTTACTTGTGAATGGA
Organism: Bdellovibrionales bacterium; assembly: GCA_031412575.1. GTDB lineage: Bacteria > Bdellovibrionota > Bdellovibrionia > Bdellovibrionales > UBA1609 > JAMLIO01. The sequence goes on along the minus strand of JANODG010000160.1, from coordinate 7,282 downwards.
TTAACACCATTAGAACTTTGATTTAATTGATCCAGTTCGAATTGAATTTTTTCTTCTAAAGATTCCAGATTTATTTTACCGTTAGAGGACATTGAACTTTCCAAGGCTTTCATAAAAACATGAGTTGGACAAATTGTGTTTTTAGATAAGCTGGATATCACATGAGGATAACTGATTAAATTCTTAGTAATTAGAAATTGTGTCACACGAAAAACATCGACTAAATATTTTGTTATAAATCGAAAACCCACACTATCAAGTAAAGTCATCGCGATTAAATCCTGACGAGCTAAAAGTTTAACGACCGCAGAGTTATTTTGTTTAAAAGATTTTTCTTCATAGCTTACGATTTCAATTTTATCTTCGTCTTGACCTAAGTAAAGGCGGTCTTCAACCTTAAAAACATTTTGAGCAATTGGTTTTAAAATTTGATATTTTATGTCGTCAGTAAAAGAAGTGAAGATGTCATTATCTAAGTGAATCAAAACATGCATAACCCTTAAAATGGCACAAGCCCACTTTTGTAAACCAATTTCGGAAGAGTTTTGATTTTGTGTTGTACTTGCGATTAAAAATAACTTTGTGATGTCGCCCAGTTCTTCTTTATTTCTTAAGAGCGCCGGGATTTTTTCGTCTGGAAATAAAATTTCACTTTCTAAAATTTCAATTGCATTGCGGTGGTAAATCCAAACTTTTTGTAAATCTGAGACTCGTGATAGATCATACCCATAACCGTGAATGAATTTAATGGCGTCGCCCCTATCCTGGATATATAACCTTGGAAAGTCTAAGGCATTATTTTCGCCTAGAATTGAGCTTAATATGAATGGATTGAAATTAACCTTTTTCATGGTTTTATTTAATCCGTGGATTTCGCTAAAAACAAGAAATGACTCGAAAGTTTAAGACTAGGTTCGAGATTAACGAGGGTACAAAAACAAAATTGCCAGGAGCATGACTTGGGGGGCCGTGTGCTCCCGGCCTAGTAAATCATATTAAATTTTTAAGTATATTTGATTATTTTTTGTTTTAAACTTTCTGGGTTATTGAACATATAACCCAGTTTAATTAAGAGCACTTAAACATTTCACAAACTCTAAGTCTTGAAAAGTTCCCCAAATATTTTAAAGGCTGACCTGTGGATCTGTAATAAACTGTTCCTGTCATTTCACGAGTAGAGCGATTTAACACCGTCGCAATCACGATATCCCCAAGATTATCTCTAAATCTGATGTGAACTTGAGGTGAAGTTGAATGAGGCACGTAGACTACATCTGATAACTCGCCGGCTTGAACTGAAGATAGTCCTTTACCAAAATAAGCGTAGCCTAAATAGTCATACTTTTGACCTTGGGCATTTTGTGTATTTGTATAGTAATCCCAAACCACCATTTCAAAAGCGAAGCTGTTTTTGTCTAAAGAGCTAAAGAAAGCTTGCTCTGAAGCGGCGTTTCCAACTTGAAGCACACTTCCTGTGGATTTCATATCGCCCCAAAAAATGATGTCGACATAATTGTAGTTCGACGGATCGATGGAAACACTCTGACCATCAGATAAAGACAAAAAGTCTTCTAAAGAGCCATTAGTTCCTGACTTCTGAACGGACATCATATCCACAAATGTCCATTTCGTTGATGTTGGTGCTGGACGATTTGTTGGAAGGTCAATGGCTTTACCACCACTGTTTAGTGACGTGACCCCTCCGCCATTGCTTGAACCTCTTAGGTTGGCTCTTATGGTGCCTTCTTCTGAAGAGTTTAAACCGCAAGCTCCAAGACCAAGTGCGAAACTTAAAGTCAAAAGACTGCGTAGATAGCTATTTATTGTATTGGTATTCTTTTGGTATGTTTTCATAATCGTCCCCCCTGAAAGTCGAATATGTAAGTTGTTAAAATTTTAAAAAAACAAATCCTCATTTGATTTTTCATCTGGCGCTGCAATTAATGCGTCGTTTGATGTGTTATAAGTTATAAACTTTGACCAAGTTTGGTGAATCGTGTTTTGCACTAAACTTTCTGGTAAGTTTGGAAAATTTCTTTGATTTAAAACAAACTTTTTAAGTTCATCATTAATTTTATAGTAAGAATAAAAGCATGATTTATCTTTACGTTTTAAGTATTCTGCTAAACCGATCTCTGCGAAAAACTTAGGTCCGTAGTCTTCACATAATAATCTTTTGTTGTGACTTTTTTCACAAATGCCTGTGTAGAAATCAAATCTATGAGCACCTAAGATACGCCCACCAGAAGATCTTACTGTCATAAATCCATTGTGCACTGATTTATCAGGCAAAATTAAACCACGTAGAGCTGGGAAGAATAATACGTCACCAGCTTTGTGGAATTTTGTATCTGCAGCTACAGATCTAAATGGATCCATACAGATTGAAGTTTGGTGTTCTTTACTCCAAACACCGTAACCAAAAGGACATCTTGAATTGTCAAAAGCTGCAAATACACTGTGTTTTACAACCTTTGTAATTAAACGACCGGATTTGTTTCTGTATTTATTTACTTTTTTGTTAAACTTAATAAAGTTATAACCAATGCGCTGACCGTCTTTATGATCTAAGATACAAACACCTTGCATTAAGCAGTTTTTCTTTAAATCACAATCAACTTTTACAAGACGCTTTCCATCTTTATCTTTAAGTTCACACTTGCCACCGGTTTTACCCATTGGTGTGTGAAATACTGAAGGAATAAATTTATGAGTGTCGTCATCGCGTTCGAACTCTTTGCAGAAAGCAGATTCATGTCCTGCGCTTTTAGGATCATAATAAGATTTATCGTTATCTGATAAACCTAAAATTTTATGAAACTGATCAATCACGTTTTTGTATTTTGATTTTAATTTAGCTTCTTCTTTAGCCTGGTATTCTTCTTCAGTTAAATCTTCAGAAATAGTTTCGTTAATTTCTTCATCCGACAAACTTTGAATGGACCGGCTTTCTTGGGTCACAAAATCCATTGGACTTGTAAATGCTGATGTCGAAACTAAGGTCGATACCAACATAACCAAAAGGCCTATAAAGAAGTTTAATGAGTTCCATTTCATACACTACTAAAGGCAAATACAGGGCCAAAAAATGTCACCTTGTAGTGTATTTAATTCGATTAGACGCCTTTAGGGCTATAAAAAGCTACCAAGTGTCCATACTTTTTACAGTGAATTGCAACACTCCCGCAGTGTTATCAGGTGCTTTAAGCTCGCAAAAGCGTCTCAAAATGAGCCTGCTCTTCAAGTTTTTTTATGAAAGGGTTTGATTTCCCTTCCATTGGGACAGTTCAATTTATTTAGGCATACAAGTAACTGTTTTGAGAACCGAAATGATATTTCTGTTTACATTTATAAGTATACCAAGAAAAACACCATCTTGATTAAAATTTGCATATTTAGAAGGATCATTGATCTCAACATAATCAAAACCACTGTCGTTCTTGGGTTTATGAAATTCCATTTTAATTAACTTGCAGATACCTTCATGAATAGCATGCTGCTCAGACGCATCAGATCCCACGTAAAAGGTTTTTCCACTGCCAGCTGCGTAACCTTGCGTTCTTATAAGTATTTTTAAATCATCAAAGGTAACACTTCCGTCTGGATTGAGGACTGAAATGGTTTCCGGTGAAATTACAATTCCGCTGGCTTGCAAAGTATATTCATGAGTTGTTGTATTGATCTTAAGCTCCTCATTTGCGAACACAGATCCTGAAAAAGCCATGATGATCAAACTTCTAAGTATAACTTTCATATATTTCCTCTCTTTATTTTATTTTTGTTGAGCTATACCATTATGTTGAGCAATTACAGTGCCTGTAATCTGATGACTCAAAATCAGTTAAGCGCACAAAGACAAATAAGAAGTGTTTAGATTCATGTAACAGAGCCGTAAATTGTCATTTCGAAAACTCTAGGAAGAGAACAGCTCGAATTTTATTATTCAAAGTAATAGCCCTTGTACTATTCGCTACCTGTTATCCAAAAAGAAAATATTAGAAGAGGTAAAAATACCCTTTTCGCTTGCGAACTGGCCATTGGCAAATGGGAACTGTTACATTTTGGTTTTGTCTGGAATTTGGTCTAGTATATTTAAAACTAACGGAGTAGAAATTTTCTTGATAAGATAACAATCAAGGATTCATAACCATGTCTGCACCAAATTCCAAAGAAGCTTCAGTCCAACCCTTAGATATTCATCAATTTGAAAATTTTGTCCTAACGGCAGGTTGTAAATACTTAGAAGTGGGTGGGCCCACCTCTAGATTAGAAGATAAAATTGTACAGTTAGGTGAAGTCTATAACATGCAGCCTGAAGTCTTTGCGACCCCTTCAGCTGTCATCGTAAGTGCCATGAATTCTGAAAAACGATACACCAGTTCTTTAAAAAGAATTAAAGAATCTAGCATTGATTTAAATTTACTTTTTAAAATTGATGTTTTGTTTGACGATGTGATTTCACAAAAATTAACTGTGTATGAAGCTTTAAAAGTTGTTAATCAGAGTCAGTATTCAAAAGATTTATATTCAAAAAAATTAATTTCGGTATCTGCTTTCATAGTAGGTTTTATCGGAAGCTATTTGAATTTTCAGAATATGTATTCAGGAATACTTAGCGGTTTTTTAAGTTTACTTCTAGTTTCGGTCATACAACCGTTTTTTACTTACCTTGCTTTTACACGAATATTTTTTGTTTTTTTTGCAGCCCTAGTTGCCATTGGATTATCTGCCTTTGCCGAAGTTTATTTTAATCTACCCATTGAAGCGTCGTTTATTGGTTCTCTCATTGTTTTAGTTCCTGGCTTAATGCTAACAACAGCGGTTTCAGAATTAGCAGAACACAATTTTGTTTCGGGAACTGTAAAGCTCGTCAATGGTGTTCTGATATTGATTTCAATTGGTACGGCTTTGTTTATCGGTAAAGATATTATTTATTTATATAATCCTGAAACTTTGCCTCTTAATTTAGATTACACAAATCAAAGTGTTGATCTGTGGGCATCTATTCTTGGAACTTTATTGATAATGTTAGCTTTTTGCTTCCAGTTTCAAACACCTAGAAAATTTATTCTATTTGCAATGATGACAGGTGTTGCAGGACAAATTGGCTTTGAACTTTTTAAAGGGTCGGCAAGTTATGCACTTCCCTCTTTTGTAGCGGCATTTTTTATTGGCATTGCAAGTTTAAGTTTTTCAAGATTTTTTAAAACTCCAAGTCAGATTTTTTCTGTTCCGGGTATCGTATCATTAGTTCCCGGGGTTTTATCCTTTACAATCTACAACTCCACGTCGCTAGGATCAGGCCTCTCAAATCCACAGAACACAGCGGATTCAAAGATATTGACCGTAGCCATAGTGGCTTCTTCCTTAGTTTTTGGTTTAATCATGTCTAGATTTCCATTTAGAATTTATAAAAAAAGCCGCGGTATTTCTTACTTACCTCTGGAATAGAATCTTTCATTAATAAGTGCCTACTACCTTTTTCGGATGCAGCGCCTCCGAAAGAGGTAGTAGGCACTTGCCAACAGCGCCCTTAAATAACGACAATTAAAGTTATGAAAATTATTCTACTTTTTTTTCTCGTCTGCGGAGGGCTTATGGCTAAAGAAGACCTTAAATGGTTTCAAAAAATCGGTTGCGAATCGATGAGGGTCATCGAGTACAATTCCATGGGCGAACGAAAAATTTTAAACGAACGAACGGTCAAAGATAAGGAATTCATCCGCTTTCTCCAGCAATTCATTACAACAATACCCGTTTTAGGCGATGAGAATATCCGCATTGGCCCTGGCGCTTCGTATATGGTCGCAGAATTCACCTGCGGCGGCAAAACAACTGAGATTATTGAGTTCATCAACTCGCGCATTAAAACGCCATCGACGGCATTTCTGAGCAACCCAAATGATGTCGAATCCAAAGTGCTAAATGATTTCAAAGCACTGTTGCGTCCACCAACTTACAACCAACACGCACCCAAAATTACAAACAACCCTTTAAAATATCCAGACTTTGAAATCACGTATTTGAAATCCGAAGACCGCACTCCCAAAGATACAACCGCAACTCTGAATGTAGAGTCTTACAAAGTGAAATCCACCAAAGGCGAAGTTCAAACCGTTGAGGTCAGATCGGGCCAACTTCCACCAAAAGATGTCACGTTTAAGGTGAATGAAAAGTCGTTTGACCTAATCACGTTCGCGAGGGAAGGTTTGCAGCTGCATCCGAATCTCTTAGTCGTGCGTGAGGCTAAGGGTAAATAGTTTAACGTCTACTTCATAGAGGTTAAGCCAAATATATTGACGCTGCATAAAATATTCTAAGCTCTAATTTAATTTTATTGTGTTTTGGTCTGAATGAAATCGTTGGGTTGGGTAAGCAAACTTAACAGTTTTACTTTCGTTAAACGCCATTATGATTTCTTCCCAAAGTTCAACTTCTGTCCGACGGCGTTTTTTGGGTTCGCAAAGATATCTTACGATTAACCTTACGCCGTTCTCTACAACGTACGTTAAAACTTTTGAATCGAAAGACTCAATGGGTAACATAAATTTTAAGGACGATTCTTTAAGCTGATCTGGGGTCAATGCATTTTCTTTAAATTTGGGTTTAGCTAAAATATCATTTAGAATTTTTTTAGCTAATTTCCAATCGCTTTCAAATGTGATGGTCATATTCATCTCATTCCAAATTTGACTAAAAGCCTGATTATAATTGATTTGTGGTTCTGTAAAAACTTTTCCACAGGGAATGTGGACAACTCTACCTGTAGTGTTGTCGCTATTAGTCCACTCGCCAATTTCAAGTAAACTGAACTGAAACATACGGATATCAATCACGTCACCCTGGTGGGGTCCAATTTGAATACGGTCACCGATATCAAAAGGATGTCTGGACACGATAAAAAGGCTTCCGGCGAAGTTTGCAATTAAATCTTTAAGTGCAATGGCAAGTCCCGCCGTTAAAAATCCAAAATAGGTTGCAAGTGAGTCTACACCTTCGAACCACAATCTTAAAATAATCACAAAAACCAAAACTGTAGTCACTATCGAAACAGCTTTTTGCCAGCGATATCTGCTTTTTGAATTTGAAAGATTTTTAATAAAGTATTTTGTAATTAAAATTCTAAAAATATAAAATAGCGCTATGACTAAGAAACTTTGTAGTAACCTTATTTTTAAATCAGTATCGAAGATAAAACTTAAGTCCGTCATAATAAAAACTCAGGGGCGTTTCCAATCACAAAAGGTTTTGTGATTGGAATTTTAAATAATAAAACATCAAA
>JANODG010000159.1:0-3054 GCA_031412575.1 Bdellovibrionales bacterium | reverse complement strand
CCGTTCAGTCCGCTTCGCTGGGACTTCCGTACGCACGCCCTGCGCTCTCGCTGGAACTTTTCCACCTGCGGTGGGCGGAACTTTTCCGCCTGCAGCGTGCTAAACGTTTCTCCGATACTGGCCGCCAACTTCGTAAAGGGCTTGGGTCATTTGAAAGAGTGTACAGTGGCGAGCAGCCACCATCAAAGCTTCAAAGACATTCCCTTGGTCGATTGCAGTTTGTTTTAATAATTTTAAACTTTCCTCGGCTTGTTTAGCATTTTGTTTTTGGTAATCCTCGGTGCGTTTAAGTTGAAGATTTTTTTCTTCTTTTGAAGATCTAGCCATTTCAATTTTTGGAGGCACATAACCTTCAGCCATTGTTGCAGGATCAATATATGTGTTTACTCCAATGATCGGAAGTTCTCCGTTATGTTTTAAAGTTTCATAATACATGGACTCTTCTTGAATTTTCCCGCGCTGATACTGCGTTTCCATTGCCCCTAAAACACCACCACGTTCGCTGATGCTTTGAAACTCTTTTAACACCCGGTCTTCCACTTCATGAGTCAACCAATCATAAAAGTAACTGCCTTGAAGTGAATTTTCGTTTTTAGAACTTCCCATCTCACGGTTAATAATTAACTGAATGGCCTGCGCACGACGCACAGACTCTTCCGTAGGAGTGGTAATTGCTTCGTCATACGCATTCGTATGTAAAGAATTACAATTGTCATTGATCGCCATCAAAGCCTGAAGTGTTGTACGAATGTCATTAAATTGAATCTCTTGAGCATGCAAAGACCGACCACTGGTTTGAATATGATATTTTAATTTCTGCGAGCGCTCACTGCCCTTGTATAAATCTCTGATGGCCACAGCCCAAATTCGGCGAGCGACTCGGCCTAATACAGAATATTCGGGATCCATCCCATTACTGAAAAAGAATGAAAAGTTAGGTGCAAAGTCATCAATCTTCATGCCGCGAGAAATGTAATACTCAACGTAAGTAAACGCATTACTTAAAGTCAGTGCCAATTGCGTGATCGGATTCGCCCCAGCTTCGGCAATGTGATATCCCGAAATACTTACGGAATAAAAGTTTCTAACTTTTTGATCAATAAAATACTGCTGAACATCGCCCATCATCTTTAAAGCAAAATCTATCGAAAAAATACAGGTGTTCTGCCCCTGATCTTCTTTTAAGATATCGGCCTGAACTGTCCCACGCACATTTTCTAAAGCAAAGTTTTGAACTTCTTTAAGTTCAGATTCCGTAAGCTTTCGACCCAGTTCTTTTTCTTTCCTTTCAGTTTGTTGATCCATAGCTGTGTTCATAAAAAAAGCTAAGATCATTGGCGCAGGACCATTAATCGTCATACTCACGCTAGTCTTTGGATCACATAAATCAAACCCGTCATACAAACGCTTCATGTCTTCAAGACTTGCAATGCTAACACCACTTTCACCGACTTTACCAAAAATATCTGGGCGTAAATCAGGATCTTGTCCATACAAAGTCACACTGTCAAAAGCCGTAGATAGTCGAATCGCTGGTTGCCCTTTAGATAAGTAATGAAATCTTTTATTTGTTTTTTCTGGTGGACCTTCGCCCGCAAACTGGCGAGTTGGATCTTCACCTTGACGCTTCAATGGGAACACCCCAGATGTGTAAGGAAAAAATCCTGGAAGATTTTCTAATTTTAGAAATTTATAACGATCGCCCCAAGAACTTAATAGTGGAAAGCTGACGCGAGGAATATCTGTGTCAGATAAAGATTTAGATCTTAGATTTTGTTTGATCTGCTGCCCTCGCACTTCGTAAACATAGTCTTGTCCAGTATATTGTTTTTCTAAAGTTTCCCATTTTTGAACTTCTTTAAAGTCAGCTATGATTTCGTCTGACAGCTCTTGAATGTTTTTATTTAAAGATTTTAAAAAATCTGGATTTGAATTTGTCTTTGAATCATTCTTCGGCGTCGAAAATTTGGACTGAACACGCATCATGGCCTGAAGCTCGTCTAACTTTTGAGCTTTCACATCCACATCTGCTTTATATTTTTTTAAACTATGAACAACTTCTGCTAAATAGTTTTGTCGTTCTGGTGGGACAATAATTTTTTTCTCGGTGTTTCTAAAAGAATTTACGATTTGATCTTGGATCTTCCATTTTTTTAAACCTTGTTTTTTTTCTAAGGTTTGAAAGATACTTAAAAACAGTTGATTCACACCTTTGTCATTAAAGTTAGAGGCCTGAGTTAAAAACACGGGCTGGCCATCTTTATTGTCAAAAAGCTTTCGAGACCGTTTGAATTGTTTGGTCACGTCACGGTGGGCGTCTTCTGAACCCCTACGATCCGCTTTATTGATCGAAATGAAGTCGGCATAATCAATCATATCAATCTTTTCTAATTGGCTTTGAGCCCCAAATTCTGAAGTCATTACATATAGACTTAAATCGCTGACTTCGGTGATCGCCACATTGGCCTGACCGATTCCAGAGCTTTCGGCAATGATAAAATCAAAGTCTTGTTCTTTAAGAAATTTTAGCACTTGAGGAAGTTTGCCAGAAATTTCATTTCCAGATCCTCGTGACGCCAAAGACCTCATAAACGTGTTCGAACGGCTTAAAGAATTCATACGAATACGATCACCCAGTAGCGCGCCCCCTGTTTTTTTCTTTGAAGGGTCCACACATACAACGGCAATCTTTAAATCCGGATAAACATTTAAAAATCTTTGAGTCAGTTCATCAATTAGACTGGACTTTCCAGCACCACCCGTTCCAGTCACACCTAAAACAAAAGGTGTATCTGTTGGGGTTTTAAGTTTTAGATTTTCTATTAAATTTTGTTTCTGTTCGAGTTCCACCGCCGTGATCGCAAGGCCTAGATCTCTGTGACGGATTAAACCTAAATTAAAAATACCTTCAGGTTTATTTTTTTGATTTGCGTCGGCCTTGTCTAAAACATTAAAATCACACTCTTTGATGATCAGTTCGATCATTCCTTCTAAACCTAAGCGTCGACCGTCTTCTGGGTGAAAAATTTGAGTGATGCCATAGGCTTCAAGTTC
>JANODG010000158.1:0-34526 GCA_031412575.1 Bdellovibrionales bacterium | reverse complement strand
TACCTTTTAAAGTTGTTAATACGTCGTACTCTGTAATCCAAGGAGTAAATTCAGGATCTATGTCAGACTTTTTAACATCTTCTGGTGGAATTAAATCTGGATGAACTAACATTAACACTTTCATAATCACATCATAATTTTTATTGGGCTACATAGGGTTGAGTGATGAGTTTGAGTGGCCAACATAGCCATCAACTCCATTCGGGTTTCTTTTTCTGACTTCATTAAATACATGTTGTTTTCAGAGCATGTCTTCATCAATTTCAGTATAATCATATTGATGGTGAAGCTATTATGACCAGTCCAAAATGCAATTTTTTTGGATAAAGAATCTTTGTACTCTTTGATAAATGCGTCTGCCTTTTTTCTTTTTTTATCGATTGGATTTGAAGTGAAAATAAAATTAAGCATAGGAAGTAAATTTAAATCATGATCTAAATCTAAAGATTCAGCTTTTTCGATAAAGAATGTTTTTAATTTTCTACGGCTTAAAGAAATATCACCAGGCTGATTACGTTTCACAACCACTGGTTCTTTTCCTGCTATGGATTTCATAATGTGATCCAAAAATTCTAATTTTTCCAAAGCCATTGTGCCCTGGTAAATCTTTTTCCAGTTTGAATTTGGTGCAAGCCAAGTGGCAAAGGTTTCAGCCCAGTCCTCGTCGGGATGGGCCTGGGCATACCATGGGTTTAGATGGGTCACATAATTTGAAGATTCAAACTTTGGGGCATAGGTTTCTGGATATGAGGTTTTCGAAAAACCAAAAAGCTTTTGTCTTTGTCGGGATAGTCTAAGTTTATAAGCGTTATCAATCGCATGACCGGCTTCGTGGCGTAAAAGTTTAATTGCGTCTTTTTTATTGTAACCTTCATCTTCAAGATGCATTTTTTTACAAAGCTGACTTAGTCTTTTGTGAAGCGTATAAAATGGAACAGCAATACCTGGTATGCCATCAATTGCAAACCAATCCTCAGAGATCCAAACGTGGGGTTTAAATTTCAAATTTTTATTTTCTAATTCTAAGTATAAACTTGCAACAACGGGCTCGATTCGACTGCCTTCAATTTTAAGTTCAAGATCACAAAATCTAAGCTCTAGAAGTTCTTTGTCGCTTAGCTTTTCCCAAGGATACTTGAGGGACGATTTTGTTGAATCCATAGATAAAGCGTAACTACAATCAAAAGGCTTGTCACATAATTGGGATGACTTTTTAATAAAGTCAGACCTAAGTGGCATTGGATCTCTGCCACGTGGTCTAATTTTTAAAAACAATCGAATTTCATTTAGTGTAGTTTGATGCTTCATTCATGAGAAAAAAGACAAGAAAAGACTTCCTTGCCGGGTTTTATTTATATATAGATGGGCTATGAAAAAAATTGCCTTTTTAACTTGTGATGATCTTACGGATTACGTTGTTGACGATAATTTACTCTACGACAAAATAAAAACTAAACATCCAGAACTTGAATTTGATGTGGTGTCTTGGTCAAATCCGGATGTGAATTGGTCCGATTATAAATTAGCTATTTTAAGAACCACTTGGGATTACACAAAAAAAGTCGATACTTTTTTAGAGAAAATGAGTCATATTCAAAAATGTGGTTGTGATTTATATAATTCTTTAAATGTATTAAAATGGAATTCCTATAAAACATATTTAAAAAAACTGAGTGATAAAGAAATTCCAATCATTGAAAGCCACTTTTTAGAGTTTGAATCAGAATCTGAAATAGTAAGTGTTCTTAGTGAGTCTAAAAAATATGTCATTAAACCTGTGGTTGGTGCGAGTGCAGATAATATTCAAATTTTGTCCAAAACGGAAATTACGAACCTTATTCAAAAAATCTATCGACAGGGATTAGTCGAAAGTAAGAAATGGTTTATTCAGCCCTTCATTGAAGAAGTGATCATGGGCGAAAAATCATTATTTTTTCTAAGTTCAAATTTTTCTCACGCTGTTAAAAAAGTTCCTAAGTCAGGGGATTTTAGAGTTCAAGAAGAACATGGCGGTATTATCACGTCCTATAAGCCCACAGACGATGAATTTCAATTTGCTAAAAATGTCCTAAAAGCCATTGATGAAGAATTATTTTACGCACGTATTGATTTTCTTAACACGGCAAATGGTCCACAAGTGATTGAATTAGAATTAATCGAACCTTCATTTTACTTTAGAACAGATTTAAAATCGGTAGACTTATTTATAGATAATATTCTATCAATTTTGTAAGCTTTCTAAATGCTTTCTTTAAATTCACTAGATTCAGCCAAATGCATTTTATCATTTTCGACTTTAATGAATTTGAAAATATAAGGTAAAGTGAAGTATATAATTCCACAAGTGAAAATCGAAAACACAAAAGGTGAATCTAATTTAAGTACGTAGTCATAAAATGGGTTGACGATCAGACCAATAAATAAAGTTGTAAGTGCGACGTTGTCAGAGCTTTTGTTAAGCCAAAGACCGGCAAGAGTAATGACTAAAATCCCAGAGGTACCAAAAGAAGAGGCCATTTCTAAAAGTGAATAAATACTATCCGAATTGTAAGCAAGAAAGTAGGCAATTCCCGCAGAACCCACAACACAAAGTCGAACTGTTAAAACTTTTGTTTTTTCATCTTTAATTTTAAGTCTTGGAACTATAACGTTATGGGCAAATAACCCTGAAACAGCAATTAAAATACTATCAATCGTTGCAAGCAAAGCTGAAATTAAAGCCCCAGCAAATATGGGCATAAACATTATCGGTAAATAGTGTTCTGCAACAGCGACCAAGAAATGCTCTTTATCCTTAAGTTCAAAGTTTACAATTTGTGGTCCAACTAAACCTATTAAAACGGGTATGAGCCCAACAAAGATATAAATCATTGCTGCATAATAAGAAGATCTTGTGGCGATTTTTACATTTCTGGCTGCAAGTAATCGACTTACAATTTCTTGAGCAACTAGGGAACCTAGAATTGGAATTGCCCAACGATCAATTCTTTGAAGCCAAGACTCGTTAGGTTTAATTAAAGTTAATCTTTCTGCAGGTTGGTTTACAATGTAAGAAATTAAATCGGGATGTTCTTTGAAGATAAAGTAGACAAGAGTTCCGAGACCAACAAAAATAACAACAGCTTGTACACTGTCAGTGATTATATCCCCCAGCAATCCGCCGTACATGACATAACCAACAACAAAGATAAATGATAAAAATAACGTTAAATCTACTGGTAAATCTGTTGTTGAAGAAATCACTTGGCCAAAGGCTCTTAGCTGGGCAGCGGCCCATATCAAGGAGGACAAACTTAAAATCAAAACAGCAAATCTTTCTGTTTTGGGACCAAATCTAGTGGCATAAACATCGGCTAATGTGGTGTAATTTTTATTCCAAATTTTTGGTGCAATCAGAAGCCCTGACATAACTAAACATAAGCAGTATCCCAAAGGATCGGCTCTGCTTCCTGACAGTCCAAAAGAAAATACTTCAGCTGAAGATCCTATGCAGGTCTCGGCACCAAACCAAGTTGCAAACAATGAAAGTGTAATTAACCCCGTACCACATGTACGACCTGCTAATAAAAAGTCTTCTTCGCTGTTAATTTTTCGCGTAACGACATAACAGATCACAAACTGTGCGGCAAGATAACCAATAAGCAGAATTTGGGTCGTATTCATTAAGTTGGGTACCTTAAATAAATAAGAATGAAAATGCAAATTAATTCATAAGGGCTTCGGCACGCTCTAAGTACTCGTCGTAGGTTCCATCGAATGTAATAAGTTTATTTTTTCCAAGAGAAAATACTCTTGTTGTCAGAGCACGTAAGAAATATCTATCGTGGCTGACCATCATCACAGTGCCGTCAAAGCGCTGTAAGGCGTCCATCAAGATTTCTCTGGATTTGATATCTAAATGGTTGGTTGGTTCATCTAAGACTAAAAAATTAATTGGTTTACATAAAATTGTCGCAAGTACGACTCGGCTTTTTTCACCACCAGAAAGTATTCTAATTTTTTTATCGGCTTCATCGCCAGAAAACATCAAAGACCCTAATAGATTTCTGATTTGGCCAAGATTAGCTACAGGCATGTGGGCCTGAACTTCCTCAAGGATAGTGCTGTTGGGATTTAGGACATCTAACGAGTTTTGTGAAAAGTACCCAAGTTCAATGCTGGGGCCAACTTTGTAAGTTCCAGATGTGGGCTCTGCATGACCAACCACAATTTTCATGAAAGTGGATTTTCCAGCCCCGTTAACTCCAACCACGGCGACGCGGTCTAGTCGTTTTACTAAGGCTTTGGCATCTTTAAAAACAAGTTTTTCTTTACCTTCCGTGTTCCAAATCTTAGTTAAATTTTCCACCACTAAAACGTCATCACCACCGCGTGGGATTGTTGGCCAAATAAACTTCATTTCTTTGTCTTCTGAAGGAACTTCAATGATATCTATTTTATCAATTTTTTTAACTCTCGATTGCACTTGGGCGGCATGAGACGCACGCGCTGCAAATCTTGCAATGAATTCTTTTTCTTTAGCCAGCATATCTTCTTGACGCTTAGCCGATGCAATCAGCTGTTGGTGTCTGATCATGCGCTCACGTTCATAGAAATCATAGTTTCCACCGTAGATATGCAACCCTTTATTGGCGACCTCTATGATCTTATTCACAACACGGTTCATGAACTCACGGTCGTGGCTTGTCATTAACAGGGCGCCTTTAAATTCCTTTAACCATGCTTCTAACCAAATGATGGACTCCACATCTAAATGGTTTGTGGGCTCGTCCATTAAAAGCAGGTCGGGATTGATCAATAAAATTTTAGCGAGCGCTATTCGCATTTTCCATCCACCACTGAAAGTTTCTACAGGTTTTACGTAGTCGTCTGGTCCAACACCTAAACCTGTTAAAATTTCCGCGGCACGTGATTCAAACTCATATCCACCCATAGCTTCGAATTCCGCTTGAAGCTCGCCGTAACGATCCAAAACTTTGGCCATTTCATCGTCAGAAAGTTCTTCAGATAACTTACTTTCAAGTTCTAAAAGTTCAGTTTGAACAATTTTAAATCTGGGGTGAGCGGACTCAACTTCGACCAAAGCCGAATGGCCTTTCATATCTTCTAAATTTTGCGAAAAGTAACCAATCGTCAATTTATCAGAAAGTACGACCGTGCCTTCATCCACGGACTCTTCTTTAGCCAGAAGCCTTAAAATCGTTGTTTTTCCCGAGCCATTACCACCAACAAGACCAATTTTTTCGCCCTTATTTAATTGAAACGATCCGTCCCGATAAAGGGTTTTACTACCATAGTGTTTTGTAATTCCAGATACATAAATCATGTGGATCAATGTCCATAAATATGGTTTGAAAATCAAGTTCAAAGTGAAAAACTACGTTTGAATCAAGTTCCGCAAAAAGTATTTGTGATTTGCTCTCCAGGTTTTGGGGGGTAACTATATTTCAAATCATCCATATTTGCATTTTGGAATGGACTGGTAACAAGGCTTAAGATTTTTTCAGCCAAACTAAAGTCATTTTTAATTTCGGCGTCTTTAATGGCTTTATCTATCCAGTGATTTCTAGGGATAAATTGTGGATTTCTCAAATTCATTGAGAAAACGATCTGCTCTGTTTTAACATTTGTGATTTTTAATTTGTTAAACCAAGTTTTTACCCAGGTTTTAATTTCTTGATTGGGACCAAATAGCTTTCCAAACGAAGAGGACTCAAAAATTGAATCAGAGAGCTCAAGATTTTTCTTCGAAGCAACTAATTCGGTCTGCAATAAAAGTTCCGATAAGGTTCTAAACCCCAGAGTGAAGTCTATATTTTGAGTTTGAAGTAAATTTAAAAAATCCTCGCAAAAGCTATAATCTAAAAGATCATTTTCGGTTAGACTATTTATTTTGGTGGTGTCTAAATTAGAACTGTCTGATCTAGTAGTATCGGTGGATAAAATTCTTAATCCTAATTTTTGTTTCATTTCGCTTAACCAATAAAACTTATAGATCCGTTCGAACTTATCAATTTCATCTTGAACAACTTTAATATTTTCTTCGGTGTAAAGTTTTTTAATAGCCTCGAAGTCATCTTGACCTTTAAAATTAAGCGAGGAAGGAGCAAGGACTAAGGGCAAAAGGCAAGACGCAAAGACCGAGAGGTTCCATTCTGCAATTTGAGGCTGGTTTTTGTAGGCATAACGTCCACCGCGGTCTATAGAACTAAACACTTTTTCAGGATTATAATAATCCATAAAAGCACAGGGCCCATAATCGATAGTTTCACCACTGATCGTTGTGTTGTCCGTATTCATAACCCCGTGGATAAAACCTAATCCCATCCATCTCGCCATCAGCTTCGCTTGTGCACAGATCACCTTTTTTAAAAGGTCTAAGTAAGGATTTTCTGTCGTTATACAATCGGGGTAATGACGCTGGATCACGTAATCAGCAAGTACTTTTAAATTTTTTAAATCATTTCTTGAAGCAAAAAATTCAAAAGTTCCCACGCGTATGTGACTAGAAGCGATTCGTGTTAAAATTGCCCCAGGCTGAGGATTTTCACGATACACAAGATCACCTGTTGAAACTAAAGCCAGAGCGCGAGTTGTTGGAACTCCAAGAGCGTTCATAGCTTCACTGACAATATACTCGCGAAGCATTGGGCCAAGGGGAGCAAGCCCATCTCCGCCCCGTGAAAAGTAAGTTTTTCCCGAACCTTTAAGATGTATATCTCTAAGCTTATTTGATTTATCTCTGACTTCTCCTAAAAGAATTGCGCGTCCATCACCTAATTGCGGCACAAAATGTCCAAACTGATGACCCGCATAAGCCATCGCTATCGGCTTCGAATTTGAAAGAATGCGTTGACCAGAAAATATCAAATTTAAGTCGTTAGAATCGTAATTTGGCAGTTTAAGTTCTTCTGATAACTTTTCGTTAAAAAAAACAAGACGTGGGTTCGATACACCAATAGGTAAGGACTCTTTATAAAAGTCCTTAGGTAAATAGAAGTATGTATTTTCAAAATTAATGTTCAAATTATTTTCTTTGTGGTCTGACCTTAATCACTTTATTTTCAACTTCGACTAAATATTTCTTGGTAGCTTCAGGCAGTTCCCAATAAATTTTCAAAGACAGTAAAAGTCCAATCACGGCAAATGGAAGTAGAAATAAAGGCCAGTAAGTCCAATCATTATCCTTCACCAAATAGCCTACCACAAAGGACTGCATGCCGCTACCTAGATAAACAAAACCATCAACGATACCGGAAGCCGTGGCTGTAGCTTTTCGACCACCAAAATCTGCAGCGGCTGTACCAGACATTAAAGAATGCACACCTATAACAGCAAAACACATCATCACGGCACAAAAGCCAACAATTGTCGGATTTTTGTAAAGTAAGAATAACATCGTCGTTAACAACACAACCATGATCACATTCATCAACACCGCAGGCGGAGCACGACGTGATTGAAATATTTTATCTGACAAAAATCCGGCAGCAAACCCGCCGATCATTCCTGACACCGCTATCGAGATTCCCCAGTTTTTAGTAAAGAAAATATTATTCATAGCGGGAACTTCTTTAGCAAAAACAAAATACCACTGCATGATACCGTTTCTTAAAACACCAGAGGTAAATTCAATCGCGGCAATCACCATCATCAAAGGGCTTCTAAACACACGGCCTAAAAGTTCGCCCATAGTGAAGGTCTTATCCATTTCGTTAGAAGACGCATCATGCGTATCAAAGTCTTCAAGATTGGCTTCTGCAGGCGTGTCCTTGATCAAAAACACATCGATCACAGCAAACACCGTTAAAATAATTGCAGGAATAAAAAACACCATCCACGTCGCATTCGTCGTATTCACGTCAATCGCAAATAAATATCGAAAAAATTGCTGAGGGCCCGTCGGATTTTCTAAATTAACTTTTGATGCATTGATGATGGCCTGACCCCAATCAAAGGCAAAGTAAACACCAAATGAAAGTAAGGTTCCGAAGATGGCGCCAAAGATTCCTCGCTCACGAACGTGAAACCAATAAGCTTTAATCTTAATGATCGAGACCGCACCATAACTTTGGCAAAACATATTGAAGCCATAAAGAATAGAATATGCCACGGTTATGTTAAAGGTCACATGACCATTCAAAAATGCGTAAGTTAAAATACCCATCATGATGTTAGCTATCGAAGAACCGACTGCAGCCACTAAAATACCTTTTTTTCCACCATATTTATCAACTAGAGGCCCGTTCAAAAGGAAAGACAAACCATAAACTATAGTTCCCACTCCGAAAATAATTCCGAAATTTTCTTTACTCATCAATTCGCCTAAATCATTTTTAGCGACGCTTAGGTTATAACGACCCATATATAAAAAGGCATAAGTCATTCCGAGTGGAAACCAATTTAGAAATCTACGGACCATAAATTTTCGGCCGTGCTTTAAAGGATTGTTTTTAAAATAAAGAAAAATAACAAAACCAATACACAAACTGACAAAAATTAAATCCATAATTTTAGGCCCCGAAAATCTAATTTAAGAGTTACAACCTTTATTTTATAACAATATATTCATGGAAGGTCGCCAAATCTGGCGATTTTTGCGTTAGGTGTTAATCGGTATTTCTTATTATGTTTAAAAATTAAACATGCAGGCATCAGCTCACACTCTATAAGTAAGGCTTAACTGCGTTTAAGTGCAGAATGACTAATCAAGACAGAAGCTATAAATTTAAGTGAAAGTTTTTGGGCGAGTTTAATTTATATCTAGTATTTAAGAGGCAACTATGAAAACTATTAAATCTGAAATGGTAGAGTTCCCATTTGTTATTGAACCCGACATGACCATAGCTGAGGCAAAAATTTTTATGGCTCAGCAAGCTGTAAGGCACTTGCCAGTCGTAGATACCAAAAACAAATTGTTGGGCGTCGTTAGCGAACGTGATTTATTAAAAACAAAAACCCCAAATGGATCCGTCACTAGTGTTATGGTCAAAGATGTTTTCGTAGTCGATGAATCCGAGGATCTTGCAAAAGTTATTTTAAAAATGGCCGAAGATAAGTATGGCTCCGTCTTGATAGTAAATGCTTCAAGTGAACTGACTGGAATTTTCACAACAATCGACGCTTTAAATTTACTAAGCAAATTTCTGAATTCTGATAAATCCCTCAAAAAATCAAAAATGAGTTTATTAGATATAATAAATTCATAAAAAATTTTGCCATTGTAAAATCGCAATGTGTTTAGTTACATTGGCGAACTGTAGTAACTAATTGTGAAAACCATGTGAATCGTACATCTTTTTCTTTAACGCTTATAAAAGGAAACCATTCATGGATTTTAAACTTATTGATTCGGGCGACTTTTATAAACTAGAAAAAGTAGGTCCTTACATATTCCACCGCCCAAGCCCAGCTGCCGTTTGGCCCACATCAGATATTGCCGACTATAAATCCGTCGATGTCGTCTATAAGCGCTACCAAGAGGGAAAAGGGGAGTGGATTAAAAAAAACAAAAAAGTTCCAGACTCCTTCAATATAAAGATTTTAGATCTGAAAATCGAAATGCAGTTAACTTCTTTTGGACATCTGGGGCTTTTCTTTGAACAAATGACCAACTGGAAAAGGCTTTTAAAACACGTAAGCCCCGCGGACCGAGTGCTAAACTTATTTGCTTACACGGGTATGTCGTCCCTGGTATGCGCTCTTAAAGACGCTGAAGTTACTCATTTAGATGCTTCTAAAACTAGTGTGCAGTGGGCAAAAAAGAATGCAGAGATTTCAAATTTATCAGACAAAAAAATACGTTGGCTGGTGGAAGATGTTAGGAAATTCGTAGAGCGTGAGGTCCGAAGACAAAGCCACTATGAATGGATCATTTTAGACCCGCCGTCGTTTGGGCGAGGCGCTAATAACGAATCCTGGGTCATTGAAAATGATCTCATTCCACTGATGAAGAATCTAAATCAACTAAAATCTAAAAACTTTAAAGGCATTTTGCTTTCGTCCCACTCGCCGGGGTACACCGGTATATCGCTTGATAATCTGCTTGTTTATACGGGATTTAACGAGCCTCATTCCATAGCCGAAGACATGTTAATCGATCATCCTAAGTACCCACTTCCAAGCGGTTTTGGGACTTGGAGAAGCTCCTTGGATTTAGATTTGTAGATGTTTTGCTAAAATTCAAGCTGGCTCCAAGATGTCTAGCCCACTCGGATTGTCCCTTCCGGGCGGCTTCGCACGCCCTGGACAATCCTCGTTGGAGCTTTTCGTCCTGCGGACGGCGCGATCTAGTTCACTCAGCAGGCCCGGCCGTGGGGCTAAAGCACCCACTGGGCCAGCTTCGCTGGAACTTTTCCCACTGCGTGGTGCGTGGCCAATGATTTGACAGTCGATGATTAACTTCATGAACTGATCGAATTCATTGCAGACTTTAATTGTCACGGGTATGTAATAAATATGCGAACAAACATCTTCTTAAAGTCGGTATTGGTTTTGATAGTCCTTATTTGGCATGCTTCATTTGCATCCGCTAACATGTACTCAAACTTAAAAGTAAAAGTTTGGTTATCTTCAGGTGAACTTCAAATTCAGTTCACAGAGGAAGAGTCTAAATCGACTGTTCTTATAAACATAGGCTACGATAGAAAAGTATCCGAAATCACTTCGATTCAACATGACTCACTACCTGAAGATGTAGAAAAAATTCATCCTGCGATTCGTCAGCTTGTATCGGGTATCGATCAAATTAAGATCGCACTTTTGTCTGTGTCTAATATCGAAAATGTTGAAGCCATTAATTTAAATGGCCCACCAGATTTGGTAAACGTAGACCCCAATGTGATAAATGCAAAATGGGATAACGGAGTTTTCCTGCCATCAACATTTCCGCAACTTGAACACTTAAACTCTTTGTCGACTCAAAAAGAAAAATATTTCTACCGCTTAGGTTTACTTTTAAATCAGGTGAGTAAAATTATAGATCCACAGATTATGGAAAGACAGTCGGATTCATTATCTTCGTGCGAACAGTACGTAGCGCAAAACTAGCCCAGAAAAAATCTACTTTTGGGCTAGTATCAGGGACTTTAAGCTTAATAAATTTCTAGTTTGTTTTCTTAGGTTTTGAAGCTGGTTCACGACGGTCCATCATGTCCCCAGTTTCATATTTAAAATCAACAGGTTTTCCAATATTTAAAGTTGAATCCATTTTGGGATCAGAATCAATCGGCTTTGACATTGTATTCATAAGGTCAGATCTGTTAATTGTTGTTTTAGCCATTTCTGGTTTAAATTCTAAATCTTTCAATTGATTTTCTAAGTCTTTTCTTTCGGCTTCTGCGGTTTCTAGCTTTTGAACATAAACTGTTAAGCTGTTAACTTTTTTGTCGACGGCGAATTTTTGTTTTTCTACTAATTTATAGTTTAAGCCTTTGTCGTAGTAAGCTTGGAATTCTGGAAACATGATGTTGTCACAAGTACCTTTATTAAGGATGGTCTTTTTAAAACCCATGTTATAAGCGTTGGTGTTGCTGCAAAAGCTATATAAACCTTCCTCACGACCTTTACGATAAAGATCAGCACTGAAAGGTGCGTTGGCTTTGTCACATGTTTTTATGTAAGTGTACAAAACATCAATTTTTTCGCCACGAGATCCATCTTCCACTCCTTTTTGTTCCCAATTCGTAGATTGGCAGTCGGCGGCTTTAATCGAACCAGCAAAAGTCGGGATTGAAAATAATAGAACTAGAACAGCAAAAATTGATTTTTTCATATAGGCCTCGTTTGTCATATGTCACTTAAGTGTAGCGACTTCCAAAGATTAGAATAGCTTTTATTTTTTCGTTAGGACCGAAAATTTAATAAAATATGAAATTTTCTAAACTTTTGTTGAGCCTGTGATCTTCGAATACGATAAGTTAAAATGACTTTCCCTCTAAGAGACTCAAAGAGCATATTTCTAACTGTACTAAAGTTGAGTTTAAGGATTTACTTTAAAAAGATCAGCTTTGTGTTAAACGAAGCTATTAGACCAAGCCTACCTTGAATTTTCTTTTTTTGATCTTTCCATTTTGCATTTTTTTGATAACCTTTTCGATCAAATCCTTTTTGATGGCGATGAAACTAAAAAGATCATGAATATTGATGTCGCCAATATCTTTGGCTGTTATTTGGGTTTCGGCAATCAAAGCTCCAACAATATCGCCGGGTCTTAGTTTATCTTTTTTGCCCCCACTAATGTACATGGTTCGCATAGGTGGAATGGGATTATATTTATCTTCAGGTTCTAATTTAGGAATAGGCTGAATGTCACATTTGAGCTTAGTTGATAATTCGATGTTTTCTAATTTTTCTTTTTCTACAGGATTAAAAAAACTAAAAGCAAAACCGTTTTTGCCTGCGCGACCCGTTCGTCCAATTCTATGAATGTAAGACTCTGCGCTTGAAGGTAAATTATAATTAAACACGGCTGGCAAATCTTGAATATCAAGACCACGAGCTAGAACATCTGTCCCTACTATGACAGATAAACTTTGGTTAGAAAATTGAGTTAATATCGCCGTTCTTTCGTTTTGTTCTAAATCACTATTAATACATTCAACCATAATCTTACGATGACTTAAAAAGTCTGCAACATTTTGAGTTTCTTGTTTAGTTCGGCAAAAAATTATGACTCGTTCGGGTTTATATTTACATAAAATTTTATACAAAAAATCATTTTTATCTTGGGAAGGTAAAACTTCGTAGAAGTACTGATGAATTATATTTTCATCCAAGTGAGTGTCAATTTTGATATGGATGGGGCTATTTTGAAAGGACTGACTTAATTGACTGATATTTTCTGGGTAAGTTGCAGAAAACAGAAGTGATTGTTTTTTCTTGGGTAAAAATTCAAGGATGGCTTCTAATTCTTTTTGAAATCCCATCTCTAACATGCGGTCAGCTTCATCCAAGATAAAATAATGTATTTCACTTACACTTAAAGTGGCATTGTTTAGGTGCTGTAAAACTCGACCAGGTGTTCCGACAATGATTTGGGGATTTGATTTTAAAGCTTTTTCTTGAAGGGGCAGGGATGCTCCTCCGCATAAGTTCACGATTTGAATATTGTTAAGTGCCGACGCTAGTGCTTTTAAATCCAACGACACTTGATCCGCAAGCTCTCTGGTTGGACATAAAATCAATGCTTGCGTTTGTTTTTTTGTAACGTCTAAAGTGTTTAAAACACCTAAACCAAAAGCCGCCGTTTTACCCGAACCCGTTTTAGCTTGGGCAATGATGTCTTGCCCATCTAAAATTAAAGGTAAAGCTTGGGATTGAATGGGGGTCATATTTAAGAAATTTAGGCGAACCAAATTTTCTAGGAGTTCGCCTTTTAAAGATAAAGATTCAAATTCTGTTTTCATAGACGGCCAAACTATCAGTTTTAAATTAAAAATGATTTTAAATTATTGAAAATGAATAATTTACTCTGTCAAAATAGTGATTTAGGATGAATAAGAAATAAATCAAATTTTTGAATTAAAGAACGAGTTTATATTATTTTTTTGAGTCTAGGGGAAAAAAATGAACATTAAAATTTTAGTTATATTAGGTTTACTTTTTACCTCTGCATGCTCAAAAAATTCTACAGAATCGATGGTTACGTCGGATAGTGCCCCTGCTGACTACAGAGGGTCAAATGGCTTTGGGGGTGCGCCTGCTGGATCTTTCATGTCCAAAAAATCTATGAGCGCAGATTCTATGTCAGCTGTTGAGTCAGAGTCTGCACCAGTTCAATCCGAGCCTATGCAAGCGCAGGATGTTGAAAGAAAATTAATTAAAAACGGAAGTCTAACACTTCAAGTGAATAGCTTAGATCAACAAAGCGAAGCTCTTAAGTTTATTAAATCTCTGGCCGCTAAACACTCGGTCACTTTTGACCGGGAAGATGAAAGCAAGTGGGGTAACAGGGCCACTGTAAGTTTAACAGCAAGAGTTCCTTCAGAACAATTTGAAACCTATTTAAATTCAATTTCGACAGGTCCTTTTAAAGTCACAGCTAAGAGTGTGAATGTCACTGAAGTCACTGATCAATACATTGATTTAGAAATTCGATTAGAAAATAAAAAAGAACTTCGGGCCAAATATTTGTCCATTCTTAAATCAGCAAGTGTTGTTAAAGATATTTTAGCAATCAATAAAAGTATTGAAGAAGTCACATCGGAAATTGAATCTGCCGAGGGACAATTTAGATATTTAAAAAAACAGATCTCATATTCTACATTAAATATTGAAATTAGTGCTGAACTGCCAGTTTCCATGAAAGATCAAAACAGTTTCTTTTTTGAAGTTTGGAGATCAATTCAAGAGGGCTGGCAACGTATTAAGTACTTCACTTTAAATATAATCGGTTTATGGCCATTTTTTATCCTGATCGGATTAATAATTTGGGGTGTTCAATATTGGCGTAAGAAAAGAAAACTTAAAAAATAATCTTACTTTTTTTAGGTCATTTGTTTTTTAATTTGAATCAGATAGGTAATCACCGCAAGAATTTTCAAAGAAGGGCTTAAGTATTTGGGTTCGAAGCTCAGTGATAGAATTTTGGTCGATAGGCACCGAAGATGTTTTTTTAAAGTTATGAACTTTTTCAAAGGTGTCATTTAAAGCAACGGTATCAATGTCATCGATCACCCATATTTTAAAAATCACACCTTTTTTAATGTAGTATTTTCTTGAATGAATAATTTCTATCTCGCCAGGAACACTTAAATTAATCTTCAACGTTTCGACAATTTGTCTATTTTTGTTTTCCGTAATCCGAATTTTAGAAATTTTAGAGTCTTGTAAAGAGTATCTGATTTCATCCTTGCCATTTTCTAAATCGTCAGTTGAATACTCACTCACTACATCTTGAAAATCCATAGGAATACTAAATACAAAATAGGTTAAGCCCTTCGAGCTATATAAAAACTGAATTTTATCATCCTGAATAAACAAAGACCCCAAGGCATCAGTATCGTAATTCAAATACGAACCTACGAAAGACTTAAGCAGTTGCGCCTTTTTAATAGCATTTAAATCGAATATTTCTGCGGCGAAAGTACTGTGAACTTTAAAAGATGGCTTAAAAATACAAAAGGAATTCCCCACAAAGGAAGATCCAATTAAAGTGAATGTAAAAGCTAAAAATAAATTTAGATAAGTTCTCATAAAGTAGCCTGAATCCTATCGAATAAGACTTTTGAGTCAATGGAGGGTTATTTTGGTTATAAAATTCACAAATACGATTGTCGTTTATGATTTTGAAATGATAGTACAAAGGTTATGGAAAAATCTGAATGTCAGAGCTGTTTATCAAACATCACCACACTTAAGTGTGATCTTTGTCAAAATTCATGTTGTAAAGACTGCACTATATTTATCGACGAAGATGTCTTTGAATTGGTATCGATGTTACCAGCAAAAATTTACGATAAGGGTTTATGTTCAAATTGCTTCAACACCGAAGCCAGCCCAATCATTGAAGAATATAAAGAGATTTTAGAAAAAGCCAAATTGGTCAACGTCTACGACACAGATCAAACTCAAGAAACCTATAAAATGCCAAGACATGAAAAGCCATTATTCATACCTGAATGCGATGACCGTGAAGAAACCTTACTAAGACTTGCCTTCTTAGCAGCCCAACGAGGATTTAACACGCTCGTTGACGTCGATCTTCAAGCCACAAAATCCAAACAACCAGGCACCTATAAAAAGCACGTTTGGAGCGGCCGAGGCATCCCCCTCACGCGAATTAAGAAAATCCGTTAAAACCCCTTAATCCAGCCACGTCCCCAGCTCGTGGCCATTCCCCAAAAAAATAAAATCCTAAAATCTTTAGCATTTAGTCATCCAATATCGGCGAAGCCTTGGCACTAGGCCTTGCACTCAGAAACCAAATCATATTTTTTTATACTTATAGACCTTCAAAGTAGGCTCGTTGGCGTGAAGCTTTGCAGACATAATCCACGGGCTTTACCAAACTTTTTTGCAAAGCGAATGCCAAGGCTTCGCCTACTTTGAAGGTCTATAAGTATAAAAAAATATGATTTGGCTTCTGGCAAGGCTACGTGCCAACGAGCCGATATTGGATGACTAAATGCTAAAGATTTTAGGTTTTATTTTTTGGGGAATGGCCTCGAGGGGACGGGGCCGGATTAAGTAGGGTTTTAAGGGTATATTCCTAATTCGCCGTAGGTTCGGGATACTTTTTGGAGGGCGCAGACAAAGGCGGCGGTGCGCATGTCTTTGATTTCCATACATTTTTGGATGTCTCGAATTTGTTGGAAACTTGAGATCATAGTATCCTGAAGACCTGAGTGAACTAGCGAGACTTCATCGGCTTGTGACGTGTATTTTTTGATGAGTTCGTTCGGTGGGCGTTTGCCTGTCATTTCACTGATGATGCTGATGATGTTGTCGAAATTTCTTTGCTGGAATCTTTTATCTAAGCGACCAAATCTAACGTTGGATAAGTTTTTAACCCATTCAAAATATGAAACAGTGACGCCACCGGCATTAATGTAAACGTCAGGAATGATCAACACGCCTTTATTTAATAAATAATCGCTGGCAAGACTTGTCAGCGGCCCATTCGCAGCTTCTGCGATGATTTTTGTTTTAACTTTTTCAACATTGTCCATGCGGATTTGATTTTCTAAAGCCGCTGGAATTAAAATGTCGCATTCGTAATATAAAATGTCGTCGCGGTTTGGAAGAGTTTTACAGTTTGGTGCGTTTTTAATAGATCCAGTTTCATTCTGATGAGCTTTTAAAGCCTCAACATCAATTCCATCTTCATTTACAACAACAGCGTCGTGCTCACCAATGGCAACTACCTTGGCTCCATACTGACGACAGTAATAAGCTGAGTAATAACCAACGTTACCGAATCCTTGAATCGCGACACGTTTATTTTCTAATCCTAAATCTAATTTTAACGGCTTCATTAAATCCGCATCTTGGCAGGCTTCATGAAGTCCCATTACAACCCCAAGACCGGTCGCTTCTTTACGACCGCGAATTCCGCCTTGTGTGATTGGCTTTCCAGTCACACAACCTAAAGTGTCTGTTGAAGTTAAATCTAAAGATTGATAGGTATCTAAAATCCAAGACATCTCACGTTCGCCAGTTCCATAATCAGGTGCAGGAACGTCAATGCCGGGACCAATAAAATCTTTCGAATAAAGTTCGTAAGTAAATCGACGAGTGATTCTTTCTAGCTCTTCCACCGAATATTTTTTAGGATCAATTCTTAAAGCGCCTTTGGCTCCACCAAACGGAACATCAACAATCGCGCACTTGTAAGTCATTAATGCAGCTAACGCTTTAACTTCATCTTGGTTTGCGATTGAAGCGTAACGAATACCACCTTTACATGGCTTTCTGTGGTTACTGTGTTGAGCGCGCCAACCTTCGATGACCTCAATTGTCCCATTATCTCTGACAAGAGGAAAATTAATATGAATCGTCGCATTGTTCTTTTTGATATAATCCAATAATCCAGGATCAACCTTGATATATTTGGCGGCTTTGTCGAAATTGATATTTACTTGTTTGAAAAACTCTAGATTTTCTTCCATACCAAAATATAAGCCAGCTTAAAATAAATTAACAGTCATGGTGTGTAAGTCTTAAAGACTTCCGGAATGCGGACTAACAGTGCTGATAAACCCGTCAATGCTAAATCTAAACTAACAATGTTGTAAATGATTGATTTGCAATTATTAATTTTGGGTCAATTATTATCAATAATTGAATAGTTGATTTTAGTCAGAAATTTTGTCGAAAATGAAATAAGCTAAATTGGCTCCAACCAAGAAAAAATATCTTTAGCTTTTCCTGACTGTATCGCTAGCAAATCTGTGTATAGCTTCTGCGAAACAGGCCCAACCTCGTTTTTATTAATTTTCAAACTCCATTCTTTAGAGTTCAATTCTCCAACTGGGCTAACAATAGCTGCAGTTCCAGTTCCAAAACATTCTTTGAGTAATCCCTGTTTGTGTTTTGTTAAAATTTCTTCCACTGAAATTTTTCGTTCACTGACATTGTGGCCTTGATGTTTAAGCAATTGAATAACAGAATTTCGTACCCCACCACTTAAAATAGTTCCATCTAATATTGGAGTTACAATTTCATTTTCAAAAGCAAAAAACACATTCATGGTTCCGACCTCTTCGACGTGTTTTTTGTCGACATCTAGCCACAAAACTTGCGAGTATCCATTTTGCTTCGCGATTTGGGCCGCCTTTAAACTACCCGCATAATTTGCAGCCGCTTTTGTGTGGCCTAATCCGCCAGGTGCGGCTCTTAAAAAATCAGTTTCAACCCAAATTTTTAAGGGCGATAAGCCCTCTGAATAGTAAGATCCAACAGGAGATAAAATAACGAAAAACAAATATTCATTAGATGGGCGTACACCTAAAAAGCCTTCTGTGCCAATTAAGGTTGGACGTATATAAAGTGACGAACCTTCTTGATGAGGAACCCAATCTTGATCAAGTTTTACAAGCTGTTTTATGCCTTCGATAAATATCTCCTTAGGAGGAGCTTGAAGACACAAACGTTCCGCACCATCGGTCATTCGTTGCCAATTATATTCTGGTCTAAACAATGTGATTTCACCATTTACTTTCCTAAAAGCTTTCATGCCTTCGAACATCGCTTGACCGTAGTGAAGAACACTTGATGCCGGGTCTAGCGAAAGATTTTGTCGGGGAATGATTTCGGATTTGTGCCATCCAGATTTAGAATTGTAATGGGCTAAAAACATGTGGTCAGAAAAATATTTTCCGAAACCTAAATTATTAAAATCAGGTTTAATGGTAGGTGACGAAATTTTTTGAATAGATATTTTAGGCAATTTGAAATCCATATTTTCCATAATTTTTAATATTGGAAACCAAGTGATTAGTCATCAATAAAACTAAAACTCCATGCGTGAAGCTGAAAGTAATCTGAATACATATGAAAAAAACCATTATCACCAGCATCTGAACCCCAGCTGTTCAAGATCTTCCATTTTATTGGACGCCCAGTCATCGGGCCTTTTTGATAACCAATAACAAGTACCGCGTGCGGCCCTTTCCATAAATAATTCTCACTGATCACTTCGGGGCTAGTGATCACAGCTTCTCCAGGAAAATTAAAGGCCGATATCGACATTATGCCTATTTCCGAGTCAATAAACTGATCGTGATGATTGTATGATAGATAAGCGGGCTTGCCTTTATCTAGAACTGACATCAACAAGTTTTCAAATTCGATTTGGTGTTTTAAAATTTCAATCCTAGGAAATGTCACGCTTTCTGGAAAGCTTATGCTTTGAGGTTCTTTGGTGCGGATTGCGGTCACTAAGGTTCTATTTAGCTGATTAAAATATTTATCGGCAAAAGAACGAGGGTTAAAACTTTCGTCGTTAAAGGTAAAATAGCTAGGCCAAACCCCAACAATGCTTTGAATGAAATTTAAAATTAAAGTTTCAACTCTGGATTTTTCTAGATTTTTTAGCTTTGAGTTTAACAAAATAGATTCCAAGCCTGTGATTATTTTTGAATAAACTTTTTTTGAATTTGGCTTATGTATTGGCGTCCATGAGCCTAAGGGCATTAGCCCATAGGATAAAATGGCGGCCCTTGCGCCAACGGGGTTAGAAGCGAAATGAAGTTTTGTGGTCCCATTTTTTAAAGCATTAATTGCAATATGATAGATATTCATAACATCAAGATAATCTTCAGAAAGCGAAATCCCTGAGCTTTGCTCAAGCTGAGATAACCAAGTGTACAAATGGCAATGTCCTGTTTGACACTGGTCTTTCGCGATGAAAGGTGCAACTTCTATATCGTAATTTGTGTTGTGTGATAAATTTAAAAATCCAATCTGGAAAGTGCTATTTGTTATGAAATCTGTTTCAGGAACGGCAACAGAAACCGCTGCAGACCTTGAATCTAAGAGATATGAATCGCATTGAGCGTGAAGCCCGCCAGCGTCCGCTGCCGTGGAAGACAAATATATTAAAAAAAATAGAGTTTCCTTGGATCTAAAGATATTCATTTTCCCCTCAAAAAATAAATCTTCGCTGTAATAATTAAATGTATGAATTCAACTGCATAATTTTATTGTATAAATTTAACTGTAAAAATTTAACGGTATAAATCTAACTGCTTAAGTTTAACGGTATGAATCTGAATTCATATATTAACTGTACGAACAGGTATATGAAATCAATTCTACCTAATTGCAAACAATTTTTAAGCAATACCCACCAGTTAAATTTCAGCTAAATTCTTTATCCTGTGCAAATAGCCTGTGTGAACGTCACGGATATTGTCTAAAGCCTTCCTGGCATGATTTAGAATTCAATAGACTAATTTTTGAATTATATTATGATCACAGCTTCGGTTTTGCCTTAACAGTTGTGGACATATGGAGTCGTGAATATTTGGAGCAGTGGATCTCAATTTTTCTAACAACTTTTGCATTTGAAGATGTCGCTATGGCATTAAGTGTTGGACTTGTTGGAAGCCAAAAAATGACTTTTCTTAGCGCCTTCATGGCCTGTTTTTTAGGAATTAGCATTGGCGATATTGGTTTATACTTCCTTGGACGGTGGGCCTCAGAATTAAATTTGGAAAAGCACGAAATAAGATTTAACTCCGAAAATAAAACCACTTGGATTGATCAGTGGTACAAATTACTAATTAAATTAAAAAAATATCGACCTGATAAAACTGCGGAATCTTACATTTCATATTCAGTCGTTTTATCAAGGTTTGTTCCTGGCACCCGAATCCCAGCTTATGTCGGTGCTGGACTACTGAAATATTCATTCTTTAAGTTTTTCGTTTTAACAATTCTTAGCGTTGCTTTTTGGGTTTTATTTGTTCTGCTTGGCGGTCAATCCTTATACAAGCTTTTTAGTGGAAACATCGTTTTAGTCCTAATTGGACTTTTGTTCTTGTTGTATTTTTCAAAAAATATTTTTCCTAAACTGATAGATTATTGGCAGCGTCGAGCACTTTTACATTCATGGAGAAAGTGGACCAGATTTGAGTTTTGGCCAGCCTGGCTTTTTTATGCACCGATTGTACCGATTTATATTTTTAGATCTTTGGTAGGGCGCAGTTTCACATTACCTTTCTATTCAAACCCTCAAATTTTAAATTCAGGTCTAATGGGTGAATCTAAATGGGATTTTCTAAAGCATTTGGATAATAAAGATGCGTCCACATTAAATACAAAATTATTAGATCAAACCCTATCTATTGAAGACATTAAAAACATCATTCGTGAGAATGGCTTTTCATTTCCATTCATATTAAAGCCTGACGTAGGGCAACGTGGATATGGCGTTCGAATCATCAGAACAGATAGTGAATTGGATGACTATTTAAAATTAACCCGTGGTTATAATAATAATCAAAAAACGAAAGAGAAAAAAAACACTAACACTAATTTAACCTTGGTTCTTCAAAAGTTAAGTTTATTTCCTTTCGAGGCTGGCATTTTTTATTACAGGTATCCTTCCGAAAAGTCGGGTCACATATTTTCGATCACAGACAAAAAGTTTCCGGCAATTGTAGGTGACGGAATAAGCCGACTTGGAGATTTAATTTTAAAGGATAAACGAGCAAGAATTATAGCGCCCATTTACTTTGAACGCTTTGAGGACTTAAATTTCGTTGTGCCTAAAAATGAAGAAATAATTATTTCAGAGTGTGGAAATCACTGCCAAGGGGCAATATTCGAAAATGGTGCGAACTTAAATTCTGACATGCTTTACGAACGTCTAGATGGAATTGCTAAAAAAATTCCTGATTTTTATTTCGGGCGCTTTGACATTCGATACTTAGACGCAGATTCGTTAAGACAAGGACAAGGGTTTGAAATTGTTGAAGTAAATGGCGCCGGTTCAGAGGCAACTCACATTTGGGACAAACATACTTCTATTATCGAGGCCTATGCAGTTTTATGGAAGCAGTGGAAAATTTTATTCGAAATTGGACTAGAAATAAAGCACCAGATAAAGTCTAAAACAAGACTAAAAACCAATGTGAAAGTTTGGCTTTTTTTAAAAGAAGTTTTTCGTGTTGTGTTTAGAAAAGATAAAATTTCCATCTCGTCATAATTAGTGTCATGATATTTTAAATGATAAATATAAATTTAATAATCAAATTCGGATTTGTTATGAGTCTGTTTATATGTTCTTCGGGGTGTATGAATCCTATGGGCTCTTTAAAACCTGAAATTGAAAAATTTAAAAAAGAAAATCCAAAAAATTTTGGTTTTGTTGACGTTGAAAATCGTAAAGTTCACTTCGTATGGTCGGGTGATAAATCGAAGCGTCCTTTGGTATTCGTTCATGGATCACCGGGATCGTGGGAAGGTTGGTCCAAATATTTAAACGATGAAATTTTAAAAAAAGAATTTCATATCATAGCCATTGATCGTCCTGGCTATGGACCCAAGGATAAAGGAAAAACAGAGCGCTCTTTGAAAAATCAATCCATGGCTGTGCAAGCGGTGCTTAAAGAAAACCTAAGCCAGAAGTCAGCGATACTTGTGGGCCACTCATTTGGTGGACCTGTTATTGCGGAATTAGCGCTGACGGATGGTAATAATATTGGCGGAGTTGTTTTTATTGCGAGTTCTGTAGATCCCAAATTAGAAGAAACAAAATGGATTCAATACCCAGCAACATGGTGGCCCATTAGATCTATTCTTCCTAAGGTGGTTCGCGTTTGTAATGAAGAGATTATGAGTTTAAAGGGCGAGCTAGAAATGCAGACAGAACGCTGGCCTAATTTAAAATCTAAAGTTGTGATTATACAAGGAAAGGACGACACTCTTGTCCCTGCGGGTAATACAACTTATTTAGTTGGAAAAATTAAGCCTGAATTAATTATTTCGAACGTAATGATTGAAAAGATGGGACACTTTGTGATTTGGCAAAAACCCGAACTTATTATTGAAATTATTTTGGCTTTGGAAAAAGAACTCAGAGATTAAGGATGCCTTGATGACAAAAAATAAAGTGGTTTGGGAAGATGGCCTCGGGGACACTCGAAAAAAACCCAAAGACGTAGACAAATCACAGCCTGTAGTTATAGATACTAAAAATTTGATTTTAAGTGTTCGTCGTTTGACATCAGGTAAAGGGCGCACAGTCATTGAAATTTCAAACTTACCTAATCATGATTCGTGGTGCGAAGACCTTGCAAAAAAACTTAAAAAATCCTTAGGCGTGGGTGGAACTTACAAAAACAAATACATCGAAATTCACGGCGAAAAAATTGATTTGGTGACGCAATTACTTGATAAGCAAAATCTTAAGTGGAAAAAGATAGGTGGATAAGGATCTAATTGTGTATAAGTGTGGAATATATATTGTGAATAAAACCGAAAAAAAACACACTAGTATTTAATTTTTATGTAATTATAGTCTTGATCGAAAATAAATAGACAAAACAGATAGGAGTTTTTCAAAATGATAAAAGCTAAAGTTTACGGAAGCCATGGTGCTAAAGAATTACTAAAACCTTTTACAATTGAACGTAGAGACCCAAAGCCTGATGATATCGTTATAGAAATAGATTATTGTGGAATCTGTCATAGTGATATTCATTCTGTTCGTGGAGAGTGGGGTCCAGCGGCTTATCCGCATGTTCCAGGACATGAAATTGTGGGACGAGTAACTCATGTTGGTAAAAAAGTTAAAAAATTTAAAGTTGGTGATTTAGCGGGTGTCGGCTGTTTTGTAGATTCTTGTGGAAAATGTCCAAGTTGCAAAACACATGAAGAACAATTTTGTAGCGTACATTGTGCCTTCACTTATAACAGCACAGAAATGGATTTAAAAACTCCAACTTACGGAGGCTACGCAAGTCACATTACGGTTCGTGATAAGTATGCTTTGAAAATTAAGAAGGGTATGCCATTAGATCGTACGGCTCCTCTTTTATGTGCTGGTATCACAACGTATTCTCCATTAAAAAGATACGGTACAAAAAAAGGAAGTAAGGTCGGCGTAGTTGGTCTTGGTGGCTTAGGGCACATGGCTGTGAAAATAGCTAAAGCCATGGGTGCAGAAGTAACTGTCTTTAGTACATCTGAAAGTAAAAAAGCGGATGCCATGAAATTAGGAGCTAAGAACTTTATCATCACAAAAAACCCTGCAAACTTTGAAGCCATGGCCGGTAAATTAGATTTAATCATTGATACGGTCTCCGCAAAACATGATTTTTCTTTGTATATGGGCACACTTAAAATTGGCGGAACACATGTATTAGTTGGTGCTGCCCCAGAACCAAATCAGGTTGCAGCTATGGCACTTATTTTTGGACGTAAAAGTTTAGCAGGATCTTTAATTGGTGGAATCAAAGAAACCCAAGAGATGTTAGATTTTTGTGCTAAGAAAAAAGTATATGCCGACATCGAATTAATAAAAGCCAACAAAATCAATGATGCTTACGAAAGAACTGTTAAGGGTGATGTTAAATATCGCTTTGTGATTGATACAAAAACTATTTAAATAAAAATCCAGCGGAAAAAAATACCAGACTTTATAAGCTAAACTAACTTAATGAAATTCAAAATGTAAAAAAGACCATCACATTAACTGATGGTCTTTTTTGTTGAAATAAGAATAATATTTATACTTTTCTTGATACTATTTTTCCAACTTATCAAAAAATTAATCCTCGTTTTTAGGATTAATTTTTTTATCAGATGTCTTTTTTGGTAACATCACATAAACCGTTGGTATTAGAAAAGCTAAACATAGCGCTATAAAAATAAAATCTTCATTAGACATAAGTGTCCCCAAAACCCCAAAGGGTTTAATAGTTAAATCAATTGTTCTTAAGTTTTAAGTTCTGTTTAAAAGTTTATTTATATCAGAACTTGGACGAAACTAAATAAATTCAAATTTGTTATTAGCAATGGGTGGGGCGCGCGCAGACTTTTTTGAATACTTTAGTTCAAGAGCTAAATTTAAGGACTCTTTATTTAAGACAACTTTATTTGGCTTAATAAAAAAAATTAAAGAGATTGGTAATAAGTAGTTTTTATGAGGGGTATCTTTAGATTTTGCAGACTGAAATAAAAATTGGTTTATTGATGCTGAGGAAACAAAAACCGCAGTAGTGTTAGTTAAGTGGTTTTCTGAAATATTTGTTTGACTAAGAAAATCTAAATTTTTTGCATAAACTACGCAGTTCGTAATCGTAAAAAGAAAAGTTATAAAAAAAATATGTTTAAATCGAAGGTGTAACACCATCATATTATACTTAGGATTTAAGTTCTTCGGCAAAGATTTTTTCAGTAATTTTCCAAAACTTGTCTTGTTTCCTAGCAATTACAAAAGCTGGCATTCTAAAATACTTTTGAGCAGCTACAATCTGGGACACTGACTTTATGTCTAGTCTCATTTCGGGCTTCTTCATATGCGATCTTAAAAAGTTGATATTGAATTTTTTTAAACTGATTTCATTATTTAAATAATGAATTTCTGAAAGATACTGCGCATTGAAGTCGTAATACTTCACTTCCAAAAACGAATTTCCTTTTTTATCAAAACGTTCGATCATTTCGATAGAGTCAGGTTCTAGGACATGAGCAAACTTCGAAAGCTTGGCTTGTTTAAGTTTCGAGTCCGCATCAATAAGTACATTTTTACAGTTACTACACTCTCGAGCCGTAATGTCATTTTCTGATCCACATTCATTACAAATTTTTGATCTAAAGCGATAACCGCAAGGGGTAAATTCATAGGATACGGAGTCGTATTGCCCACCACGACATTTTCTACCGAAGTGTTCAATCACGTACCCATCGTCGTCCACTCGTCCCCAGAAATCATTTACAAAAGCGCATTTGGGACATTCCACTTGAACGGCCACAGAATCTTTAGTTACTTTTTTATCAGAAATTTCAGGAGTATAAATGTCATACTTCATCCCAGTGTAATCTAAAATAAAACAGTCTTTTTTTGAAGGGTCTAAACGAAGGCCACGACCGATGATTTGTTGATAAAGACTGACTGACTCTGTCGGTCTTAAAATAGCAATGACATCGACATGTGGCGCATCAAATCCTGTCGTCAACACGGACACATTCACTAAATATTTAAACTTCTTATTTTTGAAATCCTCAATGATTTGGTCTCGCTCTTTATCTTCTGTATCACCGATGACAATGCGGGCGTCGCCCTCAGGCAAAGCCTCTAAAATTTCTTGAGCGTGTTTCACCGTGCTGCTAAAAATCATCACACCCTTACGGTTATATTGTTTTGTGATGTCTATAATGTTTTTAACAATTAATGGTGTTAAACGACGCTGTTGTTTTAGTAACTCTTCAATTTGGGCGTTCGTATATGATTTTCCATCTTCGATCAATTCAGAAAAATCGTAGCACGTGACAGGTATGTCTACTTTCACAGGTGGGGTTAAATAATTATTTTTGATCATGTACTGAAGTGGTAATTCAAAGACACATTGTTTAAAAAACCTTGGTTCTTTAGTATGGATAACACCTTTGTGACTTATGTTGTAAATCCATCCGGTTCCTAATCTGTAAGGTGTGGCCGTTAATCCTAGCACACAAATAGCGCGATTTTTTTCTCGCAATTTTTTAATCACTTGGGAATATTGGGATTCAGCTTCTAGTCCAACCCGGTGGCACTCGTCGATAACAAGTAATGTGAAATCGTCAAAAAATGAATCGTCAGCGTTTGCGACAGATTGAATACTCCCAAAAATAACCTTTTGACTGCTTTCTTTTTTATTAAGACCTGCAGAATATACACCGGCTTTAAGCCCATAGCTTTCGTATTTTAAATGATTTTGTTCGACGAGCTCTTTGACGTGCGCAAGAACCAGCACCCTTCCTTTTGCAATACTAGCAAGCTCGGCAATCACAAGACTTTTCCCGGCGCCGGTTGGAAGTACAACTACGATTGGGTCACGTTTTTTTTTGAAGTAGTTGATAGTGCTTTCAACAGCTTCTTTTTGGTAAGGGCGAAGTTTGTACATCTGCCTCATTATACAAAACATATTGTAAAAATTAAAGACAATGTCTTTACTGTTGCCATTTAGTTCAAAACAGTGATTTAACCTCAGCACTAAGGAATCAGGGGTGATCATGTTTAAAGCAATTGGGGCTGTTTTATTTTTTTCTATTTACTTATCTCACAATTTAACAAATGCGAACGAGTGTTCTAAGTACCTATCGCCTCAAATTATGCCATCGGGCTTAATATTAAATTCAACAACTTTGATATTACCCGACCCGCAATTCATCAGTCCCGAAGCGATTTCAAATCAAGTGGTCACATTTATCAAATCTGATTCACAGTCTATTCTTTATAAAGACGTTAATGTTATAAAAGTAAGTTACGATGAAACTAGCGACGAGATATCTTTTATTGTTGAGTACAGTGTGGATATACCATTTGATCATTTCGAAATTGTGCTCACTAAAAAGGGTCAATTTGAATTCAACGACTTAGGACAAATCGTAGGATTTAGTTTAAATCCGGTGTTTCAATTGCAGCCACCAGGATTTTTATCTGAAGTTGATAATTCCAATTACAATACCTTGTTGGCTGGATATCTTCAAAAAAGCAATTTTTGGAACACTAAGAATAAATATTTATTTTTAGAGCCCAGAGAAATTTTTGCGACTGAAGAAGCACTAACAGAGCTTCCTGCCTTAACCACAACTTCAAGTGCCATGTCGCTTGCTAAATTTTTAGAAGCTTCAATTTGGCAAACATTAGACGTAGATCTAAAAAAACGATTTGACTCTATTGAGGTCAATAATTTTGACTCGGGTGAATTTGGTCAGGGTAGTTTTGATGTGATAATAAGTCTAGATGATGAGATGATTGAACATACTGGCTATCGAATCATTTCAAGAGTTCACATATTTAAGAATAGTTTCAAAATGAGCATTTTGAAAGATAATCTTGATGATTTAGATATTCCCGCATTTGAACCATTTGTTAGACAAAGGCTTTTAGATTATCGGACTTTATTTTTTACTACGAATCCCTTCAAAAAATATAAATTTGAAATCCAATAAAGAAAAATTTCTTATCGAACCTTTTCTTAATCTACATCTAAAGCTAAATTTACCCTAGCTTTAGATCAACTTTGATTTAACTTCCATATTTATTAACGTCTTTAGAATAAATAAAATTCGGTTCTTTAGAATTTATATTTTAAACCAAAGTTAAAGATAATATAGTCTTCGCTATCGGCTAAATATAGTGGGCTTGAAGTCTGGTTATATCCAGAGCCAGTTAAATTTAAGTTATAGTTGAAGTTGGCAGTAAAGAATAAATCATGATTAATTTTAATGTCAGTACCTAGTCCAAAGACTGCGCTGAAGGAATTTGAACTGTTTGTGCCGCCTGTGAATGAGTTTTCTGCACTTCTTGAAGCGTAGTTCAATCCACCGATGCTATAAATTGTGAAGTCACGGTTTGAAATCAACTTGTAATTAAATAAGGCTGAAAAATCATTTTGATTAAACTTGTAACCACTGATGGCGGATCCGCTATAGCTTCCATAATCATAGTTGTCTTCAAATTCAGAAAACGCATATTGGAATTCAATATTCATTTTATGATTTAAATCATAACCAAATGCAAAACCGAATGAATAGTTAGTGCTAATGTCATCAATGCTTGTAAACATTCCATAACCAAGAGTCCCACGGATTGAATAAGGCTTAATAAGTATATGCTTAGCTACGATTACTTCTTTAACGTCCAATTTAGGATCGGGTGCGATTTCTGTGACAGGTTTATCCAAAATTGGTTCTTCGAAAGACTCCTCGGCTGGTGGAGCGATAACGATTTCTGGTTTTACTTCTTCTTTCACTGGAATTTCTACGTCTTTAACTGGCACTTCAACTTTCGGAGTTTCAACGATAACTTTAGGTTCCTCAGTCACTTCAACTTTTTCAACTGGCGGCTGAACCACAACTTCAGGTGAACTTGTTTTAATCTCTTCTGAAACTGTTGAGTCCTTGATAATGTCTGAACTTTCTTTGTTCGTAATTTGACTGTCTTTAATATTAGTCTCAGTCGTTTTATCTTTGGATAAATCAGTGTTTAGATTGCTGTCTTTGTTTTGAGTGTTAATGCTGCTGTTTTTATTTTCTGAACTGATGTTGCTATCTACATTGTCTTTAATTTCAATGTTCTTGGAATCGGTCTTGGTGCTAAAGCTATTGTCGGTTTGGTATAAGTTGTAAGTGTTAGCATCAACCTTTATCTGAATACTTGGCTTAGATTTTTTTGGCTTCTGCTCGACATTAGTGTCTTGAGCGAAGGATTTTAAGCTTGAAGCTAAAAACGATAAAACAATGACGACTTTAAAAACATTGGCCAACATGATTACTCCTAAATGGATTGAACTATTTAGGATTTCAATTCAAAAAGTATTCCATGCCCTATGATTTTAAGCGGCTTTAGGGTGACAAAAAGTGTCTATTTGTTAACTTTGTGACGAATTAGGTTCCAGCTAAAAGCATGGACGGATACACGACAAGATAAAAAAAGCCCTTTTGATTGCTCAAAAAGGCCTATTAAATAAGGTGAATAAAGAGTTAATTCGCTCCTTACCAAAAATTTTTTTATTAGAATTCGATCAGTTCTTTGGATTCGAGCATGCGTCCATTTTTAAACTCTTGCTCCAGAGTTGATTTGCATCTTGGACTTAAACAGACAGAGTACTGACTGACGGAATTTGATACTGGTTCATATCTGAAAGTACCATCTTTAAATCCATTAAAGGCTTGGATTTGGTTGTTCATTTTTGCGTAGGCAATTAAAGCGGCTACGTTTTCTTCGTTGGCATCTAGAAAACCAATATCAGAAAGAGCATTGTTCCTAATATTTTGGTTGTGATCAAATTTAGCAATATCATATAAATATTTAATGTAGTCTGATCCAATATTCGGGTGAGCAGCAAGAACTCGAGAGAAATTTCTACGTAGCATTTCGCGATCAGTAACGAACGAATTAAACCGTCTTTGCGTTGATTCATGGTCTTCAATTGGAGCAATAGCTTGCACAACCAAATCTAAAATAGTGCGAACCTGAGCTTCCTGTTCAATGCTAGTTACTTTTAATTCTACAGCTTCGTTTAATTTAAGAACTAAAAGCCATGAAATAAATCGAGCTTCAAACATGTTATCTAATGTGAGTTCACCATCACCAAGGTTGTTGCATTCAAGCTCTATCTTTTCTATGTACGAATTTTCATACGATCCAATGTAGCAGGCGACGTCACCAGGCTTCACACATGCTTCTACTATCTGACTACAATCATAGGAAATGCCCTGGCTTTTTTGAGCGTAAGTTGAATTGTAGCTTAATATTAAAACTAGTAATAGACCTAATTTTTTCATATAAATTCCTTCGTAAGTTTTCTGGTTAATTAAGTTTTATTTAATACGAAGCAATTTAAGTGCCAAGCAAAAGCGGACTAATTTATTTAAGATAACAAAATAGGAAGGTTTATATGCCAGTTTTAATAATCCTCATCTATTTATTGTCACTTTTAATCCAACAGGTAGGTGGTCAGAAATTTCATTGTAGTAGTTTTTAAGTGAATTCCCCTCACTATAAGCATTCAAATCAAAAACGGAAACGGAATCTAATCTTAAATCCCTAGTCCAAAAATGATCTAAATGGGCATTTTCGGTAGGTAAAACGTAAGTCGCTTTATTGTGATCAGCCAAAGTTAAAGTATCTTTAAAAACTTCTTTTAAAAATTCTAAGTCATCTTGTTTTTTTTTAGTCCGGGTTTTGAAATGGCTGTTAAAGTCGCCACCTATCACGACTGGAAGAGTACTATCCAAGCCTGAAATAAACTTTTGAATCTGTTCACATTGGTAAATCCGTTTATCCGTATGATCAAATCCAGATTTAAGGTGAAGTCCTAACACGTGTAATAGTGGGGTTTCATTCTGTGTAAGTTTCCCATAAAGAACGGGCCTTGATTTTGTAGTATCAATGGCCGTGTTAGCAATGGTGTGAACATCTACAAAACTAAACTCATTTTTACAGGCTAAAACAACAAACATGTGTCGATTGAAATCATGTTTGTAATGATAAAACTTAAAGCCCACTGGCAGAATTAGGTTTACGATCGAAAGGTCCATAATTTCTTGAAGAATGAACACATCAGTACTTGCATAGTATTTGTCGACGAATTTTTTTATGGATTTAATTCTGGATTCAGATTTGTATTTAGAAAAATAATCCCCGTCAAACCCAAAGCATCGTATATTTAGTGTAGTGATTTCTAGGTTTTTCATAGCAGGGATTGAATTTTTAATTGAGTTGTTAGGAAAAAAATTAAGACAAACTAGTTAAGAACCTCTGGACCAGTGTAAGTAAAAATAAGTGAGATCTTGTTTTTTGAAAAATAATCTATCACTTCGGATTTAAATTTTAATTCCTCACCATCAACAAAATCGTGGTCTAACCATGCGGCGTCTGTAAAAGTCACTATTAGTGTTTGCCCTACAATTTTAAAATCATGCTCGTAATATAAATCGCCGTCGGATTTGATCCTGTGACTATAAGGCTCTTTAGGCTTAAATCCGATATCGAATTCGCAGGCAAGTTGAAGCGATCCTGGAGCGTTAAAAATTGGCACACACGCTTCATTCACATTGACAGGAATTTGCACTTCAATTTGAACAACATTACATTGGCTTATAATCTTTTGGCCAAAACTTGTGTTTGCAAAAATACAAAACGAAGCCGTGACTAAAAATATATTTTTAAATATTCTCATTAAAATTCTCCTGAATGCCCTATTTAAAAGCAATTTATTTGTTTTGGGTATAACACAGTTTTTTACAAAGTCACGGTTGAGGAAAAAGATGATCTATTTTTTCATACTATTTATTTTTGGATGTGTTCAACAAAACATAATTGAAACAGATCGATTGGAAAAAAATTATTTCAGTGAAGTTCAAGGCTGTTTTATTCTATTTGATATGAAAACAAATTTAGTTGTAAAAGCCATTGGCGGTGAAGTCTGTAAAAAACAACTTCCCGCGTGCTCTACATTTAAAGTGCCCTTAGCAATAATGGCGTTCGATAGTGGTGTTCTTAAAGATGAAAATGAGGTTTTGAAATGGGATGGTGTTAAGGGGCTTAGACCAGAAACAAATCAAGATCAAAACGCAAAAACCTGGATTAAGGATTCGGTCGTTTGGTTTTCTCAAAGACTTACTCCGAAAATAGGAAAACAAAAGCTTGAAGAATATTTAGAGAATTTTGATTATGGAAACAAAGATCTGTCCGGTGGGATCACTAAGGCTTGGCTTATTGGTCCTTCTGAAGCACCGCAAGCTTTAAAAATTTCGGCTTATGAGCAAATCGAATTCATGAAAAAGTTTTGGAAGGGCGAACTGCCGGTCTCGAAAAGATCTTTAGAATTAGTCAAGAAGCTGATGTTTCTTCAATCCTCAGATAAAGGGTTTAAGCTCAGTGGCAAGACTGGATCAAATTTTTACGACAAAGACCATAAAGTGCATCTGGGGTGGTTTATTGGTCATATCCAGAACGGGGATCAAAAGTACTTAGTGGTCACAAATATTAGTGATTTAAAACCCGTTGAAACTAAGCTTTACGGCGGGGCTCGAGCAAAAGCTTTAACTCTTGAAATTCTTAAGGATAATAACCTCTGGTGATCACTTTTATGGGGCCATAGCCCCTGTGTGTGTAAACTTTAAATAGGTTTTACGTTTTATTTGCAAAGGACTAACTATCAGACTATTTTTCATCCTACAAAACCCCTAGGAATTAAATGATCAGCGTTTCTAATTTAAGTGTAAAGTTCGGCCCTAAAACCCTGTTTGATAACGTGAATGTCAAATTCACCCCAGGTAATTGTTACGGGATCATCGGCGCGAATGGCGCTGGAAAATCGACATTCTTAAAAGTATTGTCGGGCGAGATTGAATCCAATGAAGGTCACGTCATCATGGATAAGAATCAAAGACTTTCTTTTTTAAAACAAGATCAAAACGCATTTGATGACCTTACGGTTCTAAACGCCGTCCTTGTGGGTAATTCAAGCCTTTACGAGATCATGATGGCCCGAACCGAACTTTATTCTAAAGAAGATTTCACGGATGAAGACGGTATTAAAGCCTCCGAGCTAGAGATAAAGTTCGCTGAACTTGGTGGTTACGAAATCGAATCAGAGGCAGGCATTTTACTGGCTGGTCTTGG
Source organism: Bdellovibrionales bacterium (assembly GCA_031412575.1). Classification (GTDB taxonomy): domain Bacteria; phylum Bdellovibrionota; class Bdellovibrionia; order Bdellovibrionales; family UBA1609; genus JAMLIO01. The sequence continues at coordinate 1,237 of JANODG010000158.1, read as the reverse complement.
CATTCACACAGAGCTTCACAATAAGCTTATGAAAGAGTTAGATGGCAGCATTAAAGTTAAAGTGTTACTAGCTCAAGCTTTAATAGGGTTACCAGATATTCTTCTATTGGATGAGCCCACAAACCATTTAGACATTTATGCAATACGTTGGCTTGAAGAGTTTTTGTTAAACTTTAAAAACACAGTCATTGTGGTTAGCCACGATAGACACTTCATGAATAAAGTTTGCACGCATATTGCTGACATCGATTTTAAAAAGATCACGACCTACACTGGAAACTATGAATTTTGGCGCCAATCCAGTCAGCTTGCTCTTCAGCTTCGGTCTGAAAGTAACAAAAAAGCAGAAACCAAAGCCGAAGAACTTAAAAAATTCATAGCAAGATTTAGTGCGAACGCTTCTAAGTCTAAACAGGCCACATCAAGACACAAACAATTAGAAAAATTAGAAGTCAAAGATATGCCAGTGTCATCTAGGCGTTATCCTTTTGTGGGATTTAAATCTAAACGTGAGGCTGGCAACGATATTCTGATTATTGATCGAATTTCAAAAACCTTAGAAGGAGAACAGATTCTTAAAGATATAAGTTTTGCTGTCACTAAAGGTGATAAAATTGCAATAGTCGGTAAGAGCGACGTTGCTAAAACAGCTCTATTTCAGATTTTATCAGGCGAGATGACACCTGATTCAGGCTCGGTGAATTGGGGAGTTACAATCACTCCAAGCTATTTTCCAAGCGATAACTCAAAATACTTCGATAATAACGAGAACAGTTTAATCGATTGGCTTCGGGAATTTTCGGAAGATAAAGACGAAACTTTTATTCGCGGATTTTTAGGTAAAATGCTTTTTAGTAAAGAAGACGCTTTTAAAAAAGCAAAAGTTTTATCAGGTGGCGAAAAAAATCGATGTATGTTGTCTAAAATGATGTTGTCAGGGGCCAATGTGCTCATGCTTGATCATCCGACGGCCCACTTAGATTTAGAATCTGTTTCAGCTTTAAACGATGGTATTCAACGCTTTGAAGGCACGGTTTTGTTTTCGTCCCAAGATCACGAATTCATTGAAACCATTGCAACACGAATTATTGATATTGATGTCACTTTAAAGGAAGACAAATATATCACCTACAACGAATACATCGAACAGAGCATTTTGAAAGCGTGATAAAAATTATTTATATTATAAAGTCGATCAATTAATACTTATTATGGGATGAAGGGGATAAGTTTACCT
>JANODG010000157.1:0-1791 GCA_031412575.1 Bdellovibrionales bacterium | reverse complement strand
CTTTATAATCTTCAAAACAAACTTCCAACAGCGAAGAGTTCATACCCATCACCACGTTAGAATACATTTGAATAAATCGTCTGTAAGAGTCTTTAGCAAATCTTGGATTTTTAGATTGTTGAGCTAAGCCCACAACAGTTTTATCGTTAAGACCTAAATTTAAAATCGTGTCCATCATCCCAGGCATAGAAGCTCTGGCGCCTGATCTGACGCTGACTAGAAGTGGATTTGTTTCACTGCCGAAATCTTTATTGATAAGTTTTCCAACTTTAGAAATACAGTCTTTGACTTGTTTTTGAACTAGGTCAGGGAGTTTCATACCATTCGAATTATAAATTTCGCAAAGCTCAGTACATAAAGTAAATCCCGGGGGCACAGGAATGCCCATGGAGGTCATCTCTGCCAGGTTTGCACCTTTACCGCCAAGCACGTCTTTCATTGACGCATTTCCGTCGGTTTCTTTTTCAGAAAAAAAGTATAAATATTTTTTATTTTCTACCACAATCCCATCCCTATCGTTCAAGTTAGTATTTAACACACCAACTTTTGAGCTTGTTAATTTGGAAACATCGTTTGGCATTTTGTCCCTCACTATTTATTCATTCATTATTTTTAACCAAAATTCTAAAAAAAATTACTTAATCTGAAAGCCGAAATTAAATCGTAAGAATAATGTACGTTAATTTAAAGTTAGCCCTAATTAATTAAATCTAAAAACTATCGTAGCCTAATAAAAAGTCTTCCACAGTTTTTGCGATATTTTCTACACTCACACGCTTTTGCGACATATTGTCACGGTGTCTGACAGTCACTTGTCCATCTTCTAGCGAATCAAAATCTACAGTTAAACAAAACGGCGTTCCGATTTCGTCTTGACGACGGTAACGTTTACCAATACTTCCGGCTTCGTCATACTGCACTCGGAATTTGGCCGCGGTCAGTGTGTTGATGATCTTCATGCTTAATTCTGTCAGTGGTTCTTTTTTCGATAAAGGTAGGACACAAACATGCACTGGAGCAATCATTGGGTGAAAGCCCATCACGATACGCACATCATTTTTTTCAACATCTAAAAGCTCTTCACGATACGCATCACAAAGTACAGCTAGCGCTAAACGGTCAGCGCCCACGGCCGTTTCAATCACGAAAGGTAAATATTTTTCTTTGGCAGCTTCATCAAAGTATTGTAAATTTTTAGAACTAAATTCTTGATGCTGACGTAGATCATAATCCGAACGGTTATGAATCCCTTCTAGCTCTTCCCAACCAAATGGAAATTTGTAATAAACATCGAAGGCCGCTTTAGCATAGTGGGCTAATTCCTTAGGACCATGTTCGTGCCAATCAATGTTTTCTTTTTTTAAACCAAGTTCTGTATAAAAAACGCGGCGTTCATCGCGCCAGTAATTAAACCACTGATCATCACTTCCTGGTTTTACAAAGTATTGCATTTCCATCTGTTCAAATTCACGCATACGGAATGTGAAATTCCCTGGGGAAATTTCGTTACGAAAAGATTTTCCGATTTGGGCAATTCCAAAAGGAACTTTTTTTCTCATGGATTCTTGAACGTTTTGAAAGTTCACAAAAATCCCTTGGGCCGTTTCGGGGCGCATATACACAACAGCCCCATCATCATCCACAGGACCCATATGAGTTTTAAACATCAAATTAAAATTTCTAGCTTCTGTGATATCTGCAGATTCACAATTGGGGCAAAGCACTTTACCAGCAGCGTTCTTAGGGGCTTTATCTTCTCGGAAGCGTGTCTTACATTTTTTGCAGTCAACC
>JANODG010000156.1:0-1602 GCA_031412575.1 Bdellovibrionales bacterium | reverse complement strand
ACTAATTCATCCGTTTTTTCCGAACCGAGTCCACAAGCTGAATAACTCATATTTGATTCATCCATAAAGCTTCCCATTAATTTATAAGGAATTTTTTTTGACAAGGTTTTATCAACACTTAAAAAAGCTTTCTGAAATTTTTCAACCCGACTATTTTCAAAAATAGCGTGTTTTGTTGCATTTAAAACAGGGTATTTTTCATCAGGACAAATTGAAGTTTCTGTGTCATAAATATCTCCATATTGCTTTATAAAATCTTTACCTGTCATCATTTTTGGGATAATTTTACTGAAATTGGCATTATAATATGGTACTCTTACGTTGCATAAATAACCATTAAAAGGCAGTTCTTCACGTTTGAATGATTTGATATTTTTTGTGTCAAATCCCTCCAAATTTGCCATAATCGAATAACCCATAAACGTGGCAGTTCTAACTTTTTCGTATTCATTTTCGCCTAAAGATTGGCTTATTCCTGAATCAATTCCCATAACAAAAACGTCTTTTGAAAAGGGTAAAGGTTCATGCAAAATATCGGGCTGGCAAAAAATGGGTAAAAGGTGATTAGGTTTTCCGAAAAATGAGGTCAATTGGTTTACAAGTCCACATGAAGTACTTGCTATTAAATTTTCAACTTTTTGTGCCAAAGTGGGTAATTCTGTTCCTTCAAAATGTAAATTATAATATTCTGAAAATACTTTTAAACTCGCTACTTCCAAAGCCGCAGAAAAACCCAGCCCCTTCCCAACAGGAATATCTGATTCTACCAAAATTTCAAACCCTTCAAGCTCAATATTCTTTTCCCAGCAAAGCAAAACGATGCTTCCAATAATATATGATGCCCAACTATCATCGTTGAACAATTGTTGAACAGAATGATAATTTCCTATGGAGATTGATTTGATCTTATCAATAGAGAGGGTAAATTCCAGCTTTTTATCTTCACATAATGACTTGATTTTTAGGGAATTATCAAGTGTTCTTCTAAGACTTACGGTTGTTTTTTTATCAATAGGCATCTGTAAAACTAAAGAACCAGAATAATCCGCACTCCCCCCCATCACGTCTAAACGCCCATAAGATGACGCAGAATATATTTTTTCGTTCGTTACTCCAAATTTTTCATTAAATTGTTGATTCATATATGGGTTTTGGTGATAAAGTTTATTGTAATAAATAGCAATTGTTCTTAATTCTTATATTTTCTTATTGATAGTATCTGAGGTGAAGTTATTTACGGAAAAACTATCTTCAGAGTTTTATAAATTTTTCTAACTACACCTGGTAAAGGAGTTAAATATCACCTTTTTCATTAAAAATTGTTTGAGGATTCTCAAGAAAAATATTTATTATGTAATCATATCAAGAAAAGATATGAACAGACTAAGAAGCCCATTTACTCACTCTAAAAATTCTTATGCCATCCTTTTTTTCGTCTCAAAAGAATTTTTAAAACTTTCTATATTTTTTACATCCTAAAAAAATATGCTACTAAGTAAAGGTTAAATAATAACCGTTGAAGAAGACTGCTTATAATTTTTATGTGATTCTTTTACCGCTAATTTTAGCCAATTTTCATTAAATAGTAGTGCAATGAGCTTC